>JAQWZS010000025.1 GCA_029253325.1 Bacteroidia bacterium | reverse complement strand
GTGTAATAGTTATAGTAACTTTGCAATTCAGATAAAACATGGCCATTAAAATAAAAACTTCTGAACAAATTGAGGGAATAAGAAAATCATCTCATCTAGCAGCTAAAGTGCTCAAACATTTGGAGCAATATGTGGTTACAGGAAATACTACAAAATATATCAATGATAAAGCACTTGAATTTATCACTGATCATGGAGCTAAATCTGCAACTCTGGGGTATAAATCCCATGGATCTCCTGCGTTCAGTGGGGCCATTTGTACCAGTCCAAACGAAGTTATTTGTCATGGTGTTCCTAATGATTACACCTTAAAAGATGGCGATATCTTGAATATTGATGTAACTACGATTTTGAATGGTTATTATGGGGATACTTGTAAGATGTATGCGGTAGGTAAGGTATCTGAGTCAGCACAAAGTTTGATAGATGTTACTCGAGAGTGTCTTGCCATTGGAGTAAAGCAATGCAAACCTGGAAATAGATTTGGCAATATAGGATATGAAATTCAGCAGTATGCAGAGGCCCAAGGATATGGTGTAGTCTGGCAATTCTGTGGCCATGGTGTAGGTATAAAGTTTCATGAAGAACCAGAGGTTAGTCATATTGGGCAAAAAAATACAGGAAAACGAATGAAGCCAGGCATGATTTTTACCATCGAACCAATGATCAATGAAGGGATAGCGGAATGCATTGTAGATCAAAAAGACGGTTGGACTGCTCGTACAAGAGATTATAAATTATCAGCTCAATTTGAGCACACTATCCTAATTACTGAAGACGGATGCGAATGTCTGACGGATGTATATGGTGAGTATTAAATTTATGAATTCTTATGCATGCCTTTCTCATTGAACGATTAGCGATTGAATTACGTACCAAATTAGTAGGAAAGGAATTCCTTGATGCATTTACAACAAGCAAACATGAGATAAATATCATATTTGATGAAATTGCTCTAAAAATCAATTTTTTTCAGGGACTAGCATTTTTTCAGACTCCCAACATTGCTAAGTTACAAAAGAAAAATAGGCTACCAATATTTAAGTCTATAGTAGGGTTCAAGGTGTCAGCCATTGATACTTTTCCTTTTGATAGGAGTTTCTCTCTATGCTTTGATAATAAAGAGATTTTACGTTTTTATGGTTACGGAAAATTTAGCCAACTAACCCATTACAAATCAGATAAATGGTTGGAAAATTTTCCATTGAAAAGCAAGCAAATACCTTTAGTAGAAAATTTCAAAGATGTTGAATTAACGTGGTTAACAGAAGAGGTAAAGGTTGAAGAGCTAAAGTTTCTTGATTCTAGTCAACAGATGTCTTTGATCGCAAGTGGCTTTAATGAAGATTTCATTCAAAATAAAAAAAAGTCTTTGTTAGCGATCTACCGTAAGTCATTGAATAATAGTTTGTTTGTAAATAAAATGAATCATAAATATGAATTGTCTTTCGAAAAAAGGGGAGAGACCATTTCAACTTTTGATTCAACGTTGCATGCATGTGATCAGTTTGCTCGATTGTATATTTCTAATCAAGTTTTTGTGCAAACCAAGTCCTCCCATTTGAATGCATTAAAAAAAGAGCATCAACGAATTTTAAAACGATTCAAATCTGCTCAAATCCAGATCAAAGAATTGAGTAATGGGCAGAAATACAAATACAAAGCTGATTTGATTATGGCTAATTTATGGCAAATAGATAAAGGCATGAAGGAGGTTAATCTTCCGTCATTTGATGGAGAAAATCAAGTATTAATTAAACTGAAAAAAGATTTGAGCCCTCAGGATAATGCTACACGTTTATATAAGAAAGGAAAGAATGAGAAAATTCGATTAAGATTTGCAAATGAAGCTCTAAAAATAATTAATCAAGAGTTAGTTAAGAAAACAGAGGAGATTGGGAATATTGAGCAAATGAATGAAATGAAGGATTTGCGAAAAGAAGCTAACTTGAAACAAGAAAAACATCAGATTAAATTGCCTTATCGAGTGGTTTATCATCAGGGATTTGAAATAAGGATAGGGAAGGGGGCCAGAGAAAATGATGAATTACTAAGAAATTTCACTACAAAGTTTGATAAATGGCTACATGCTAAGGATGTAAGTGGAAGTCATGTAGTCATCAGAAACCCAAGCCAAAATCAAATATCCATGGATGTCATTGAACGAGCGGCACAACTTGCAGCTTATTATTCTAAGGCAAAGAATGAGGGCATGGCAGCAGTAATTTATACAGACAGGAAATATGTAAGAAAGCCAAAAGGAGCACATCCTGGTATGGTTAAAGTAGATCGTGAGTATACCATATTAGTAGAGCCTCAGCAATAGTATATTTTCTTGGACAATTAAATGTGTATTGAATCGTGCGTATGCTAATAACTAGCATACTTTTGCAAGCTTTTAGAAAATAATGAAGAAGTTTCTTAATCTGTTTGATTTTAGGCAGAAAGTAAATTATGCCACAGAGGTTCTCTCTGGGCTAACCGTTGCTTTGGCCCTTGTACCTGAAGCTGTAGCTTTTGCCTTTGTTGCAGGATTACATCCGCTTACAGGGCTTTATGCAGCATTTTCTATTGGTTTAATAACTTCAATTTTTGGAGGGAGACCAGGTATGATATCTGGAGCAACAGGAGCTATCGCCATAGTGATTGTAGCTTTGGCAAAATCTCATGGTGTGGAATACATCTTTGCGACAGTAATTTTAGCAGGATTAATACAGACGATTGCTGGTTTTTTGAGATTAGGTAAATTCATCCGATTAGTCCCTCAGCCTGTCATGTTCGGTTTTGTAAATGGACTAGCTATCGTGATTTTCATGGCTCAATTGGGTTCGTTTAAATCGCTGAACACAATTGGTGCTCTTGAGTGGATGTCAGGAACGCCATTGTTTACCATGCTAGGATTGGTTTTTTTTACGATGCTAATCATTTGGGGGTTACCTAAAATCACTAAAGCTTTTCCTTCTTCACTTGCAGCCATAATTATCGTTTTTGGTTTAGTAAAAGTTTTTAATTTGGATACAACCTCTGTAGGGGATATTGCTAAAATTGGGGGTGGTTTTCCACCTTTTCACATACCAGCTGTTCCAATGAATTTAGAAACACTTTTTATCATTTTACCTTATGCCCTAATTGTTGCTGCAGTAGGGTTAGTAGAGAGTTTACTTACTTTAAATTTAATTGATGAGATTACAGAGACAAGAGGAAGTGGAAACAAGGAAGCAGTCGCTCAAGGTCTTGCTAACTTAGTAACTGGATTTTTCAGTGGCATGGGAGGTTGTGCAATGATTGGTCAGAGTTTAATTAATATTAGTAATGGAGCAAGAGCTCGATTCTCAGGAATAGTAGCATCAGTCATGCTTTTGGTGTTTATCGTTTTTGGGAGTAGTCTTATAGAGCAAGTGCCTATTGCTGCACTTACAGGTTTAATGATAATGGTTGCTATCGGAACTTTTGAGTGGGTAAGTGTAAGAGCATTAAATAAAATGCCTAAACATGACATTCTGGTGATGATTACAGTAATTTTAATTACTATTTTCCTTCATAATCTAGCTTTAGCGGTATTGATTGGTGTAGTTATTTCAGCATTGGTTTTTGCATGGGAAAGTGCTAAGCGAATTCGAGCTAGAAAATACACTGATGAGAATGGCATAAAGCATTATGAAATCTACGGTCCATTATTTTTTGCGTCAACTACAGTATTTGCTCAAAAATTTGATGTGATGAATGACCCAGAAGAGGTTATCATTGATTTTGCCGAAAGTAAGATCGTTGATATGAGTGCTATAGAGGCAGTAAATAAGATTACTGAACGGTATTTGAAAGTGGGTAAGAAAGTTCATTTACGTCATTTGAGTGCAGATTGTAGAAATTTACTTGCAAATGCAGATAAATTAATAGATGTCAATATTATGGAAGATCCTACTTATAA
The DNA here is from genome assembly GCA_029253325.1 of Bacteroidia bacterium. Classification (GTDB taxonomy): domain Bacteria; phylum Bacteroidota; class Bacteroidia; order NS11-12g; family UBA9320; genus UBA9320. The sequence goes on along the minus strand of JAQWZS010000025.1, from coordinate 251 downwards.
AGTAGCAGTAGATCGATAATGATCAAAAAAACAAAAGCATAGTTTACTCAGAATAAATAAAAAGTTAAATTTGCACGCCTTTGGCGGGGTAGCTCAGATGGTTAGAGCGTCGGATTCATAACCCGGAGGTCGGCAGTTCGATTCTGCTCCCCGCTACTAATAAAATCAAGGAGCTTCGCACATTGCGGGGCTTTTTTTGTTTTATCGTCTAGCATTTCACGTTTCGCCTGTTTTCAGGGGCTGACGTCTAT
>JAQWZS010000214.1 GCA_029253325.1 Bacteroidia bacterium | reverse complement strand
TGAGCATTGGCAATTTTTGCTGCTTGTAAGAGCTGATCTCCTGACAAATAATGATCTCCCATATTTATGTTATTGGCTGCCGTATCATTAAAAAGGATGGCATCTTGCGTAACAATTCCCATTAACTCTCTTAATGTAGATAAGTCAATATTGGATATGTCTTTCCCATCTATGGTTATTCTCCCAGCATTTAATTCTTGAAAACGAGGAATTAAGTCTACCAAAGTTGATTTTCCACCTCCAGAAGGACCAACTAGGGCAACAGTTTCCCCTTTCCTTATCTCAAGATTAATATTTTTTAATACCAGTGTTTCAGAATAACCAAAGGAAACATTATCCAACACAATAGATTTTTCAAATGAAATTTCTTTATACCCTTGGGTATCTATTTCCTGTTCACTTTCTAGTATCTCATTAATTCTACCCATTGAAGCTGCTCCTTTTTTTAATCTAAAAAAAGCTTCAGATATGCCTTTGGCTGGCGGTATCAACTGAGAAAATATAGCAATATACCCTATTAAAACTGATGGAGGCAAGGTTGAACTATCAGACAATATCAACGAACCACTGTAGATTAAAATGCTACTCAACACAATACTAGCCATAAATTCGCTAAGTGGCGAAGCCAAAAATTCTTTTCGATTCAATCGAACCATTTGTCTGAAGTGATCATCATTCAGTCCCTTAAACTTATCTTGTTTATCTTTTGAAGCACTAAATGCTTTAATAATTTTAATACCATGCAAACTCTCTTCAAGATGAGATAATACATCTGAAAGTTTTTCTTGTCCAGCCTGAGCAGCATTCTTTAACTTCTTTCCTATTCTGCTTATCAAAAACCCACTCAAGGGTAAAACAACAATGACAAATAAGGTCAATTGGTAACTCATGACAAACAACACTACCAATGGAATTAAAATAGCCAGTGGATGTTTAAAATATAACTCTACCACACCCAAAAGACTCCATTCCACCTCTTTCACATCATTGGTAAATCTAGACATGGTATCTCCCCTCTTTTCTTTATTAAAATAACTTAAGGGTAATCGTAACAAATGGTTGTATATGTGTTCACGAATATCTCTTACTACTGCACTTCTAACATAGGCAAGGTTATAGAAAGCTAAATAAAGAGCCAAATTCTTCAAGAAAAAAGCAATTACAATTCCTATTGAAAAATAGATTAAGGCTGTTTGTTTACCCAACTCCAAAATCTTGGCACCCATTAAATAATTAAAATAGGCCATCCAAGTATCGGGGTTTGATGATAGTTCTACCGCATTAATTTGAGATTTATCACCGTAGAAAATCAACTCAAGAAATGGAATGATCAATGCAATACTGACCACGTTAAACATCGAAGTCAGCAAGTTAAAACTAAAGAATTGTGCCAGCCTTGATGCATATGGTTTGGCTAGTGCATATATGTTCTTAAATCCTATCAGAGTTGCGAAGATAATCGACTAACCTTTATCCTACAGAAAAAAGAAATCTCCAGAAATTATTCCAGCATAAAACTCATCAACTAAAATACCTTGTTTATTGTACCTAAAAACTGCACTCCTACTTACAAAATCTTTGACATCAGAAACGTATAGATCTCCATTTTCAGGTTGAATTCCTAAACAATAAAAGGTTTTACCTTCACCATCACAAAAAAGGTTGGGAACTGAATCATTCGTTTTCATAGACCATACACCGTCACTTATATAATATAGAATATCATCAGACTGATCAAAAACTAAATTCGTTGGTGTTTCATCTATGTTTATTTGAAGATCAACCGATTCATCAGTTTCATCAATACGCAACAAAGCTGCCTTTTCTTGAGCATCTTCATCACCTCTGCATAGCACCCAAAGTTGATTGCTATTATCTATAATTATTGATTCTGGAAAACTTGCTACTTGAATACTATCAATTACCCTATCTGTCAAAATATCAATACCATATATTTGATTAGTCTCTGAAGCTGTAAACCAAAAAACTTGATTTTTAATTACTGCTCTTTCAGACCACCCGTTTACAGGAATGGTATGTTTCACCTGATTTTGAGCAAGGTCTATTACAGAAATTGCATCCGCATACAAATCTGTCACGTAAGCCTTTGCGTTAGAAACTTGATACAAATAACGTGGTGAAGTCAATCCTTCGATTTTGTCAGTTTGGGTATAGCTAGAATCGGTAACGATAATTTTACCCGAATTATTTATCACTAAAAAATACGAATCACCTATTTGATTAATGGATTGAAATACATTGCCTAAACTTTGATTATTGATATTCTGAAAAACATCATTTTGAACAGTTTTATCAATGGGGTCATATAAGGATAGCGTTCCCTCTCCCCAACCAAAGTTGCCTTGGTTTGCAATCAAAACACCCCTCTCAAGAAAAGATATTTGTGGGTTTTCTATTTCGTCTTTACATCCTAAAGCCAATAGAAAACCTAATAGTATGACAATTATCTTACGCAAATCTTTTGAGTATATG
>JAQWZS010000207.1 GCA_029253325.1 Bacteroidia bacterium | reverse complement strand
TTGAGAAGGTAATGATATATTTCACTTTCTTCTTTTGCCACAGCTTCAAGTGAGCCAAATCCTTCCAAATGCTCTTTGCCAATATTCGTAATTAACCCATGAGTAGGGGCAGTTATTTTGCATAATGCTTCAATTTCACCAGGGCTATTTGTGCCAAGTTCAATGATTGCTACCTCACAATCAACTGGTATTTGAAGAAGTGTTATAGGTACTCCAATATGGTTATTGAAATTACCTTGTGTGCAATGTGCTTTATACTTTTGTTTTAAGACATTAATTATTAAGTTTTTAGTCGTAGTTTTTCCGTTACTACCTCCAATAGCTATTATGGGTATATCAAAGCATTTTCTGTGAAAGTGTGCAAGTTCTTGCATAAAATTTAACACGTCATCTACTAAAATGAGTCGATTGTCTGCTTCAATTTTTTCATCAACTACAGCATAGGATGCTCCTTTTTTAATTGCTTCAGTGGCAAATAGATTTCCATTAAAATTTTCACCTTTAAGTGCAAAGAATACAGAACCATCAGGAATAGAACGACTATCAGTTGTAAACATGAAACTGCATTTTGTAAAGAGATTGTAAAATATTTCTATTTGCACTTTTATATCTTATTTGGTCTGCAACAAAAGTGTTAATTTAGTAGTCGATAAAAAAATACTCCTTTGAGAAAGTTAGCATTTGTGTCCATTATTTTGATTTATTCATTGAGAATGAGTGCTCAATTGTTTGAAATTTCATTTGAACCGATTTTTAAAAACCAAAGTGGTGAAGCAATTCCATTAGCACTAACAGGAGGTATGAACCAACCTCAATTTTCTAATATCGATTTTAATAATGATGGGAAATTAGATTTGTTTGCTTTTGATAGAAATGGCAGTAAAGTGCTTACTTTTATTGCAAAATCAGCTCATGGTAAAATTTCTTATGACTATGACCCGAAGTATGAGGAGTTATTCCCATCTGCTCAAGAGTTCATGCAATTGCATGATTACAATGGTGATAATAAACCAGATTTATGGCTCTATTCAGGGGATTCTGTTGTACTATACCAAAACAATGGACAATCAACTCCAAGTTTTGATAGGGTTAAGGGTTTATTTGCCTTTGATAGAGTAAATTATGTGCCATTCAATCCTTTTAAAAAATTATCAGAAATAAAAGGCTGTTTGCCAGCTATAGTTGATGTAGATGGCGATTCAGATATTGATTTTGTAACTAATCTTAATGTGACAGGTTCTCAGATGATTTTCAATAGGAACACTACAGCAGATAGTAATTTTCAATTGGAGAATATTAAGTTCGAAATTGTAGATAAATGCTACGGAGGTATTGATGAATATAATGGTGAGCTTATTATCAATGCTCCTTGTTACTTCTATGAAGCATACAAACAAAAGAAAAAACATACTGCAACCAAAACAATACTCTTATTTGATGAGGATGCTGATGGCGATTTAGATTTGTTATTTGGAAGTTCTGAACGAGCTACAAACCCTATTTACTTTTTCAGAAATGGGAAAATGGATTTAGACTATTACAAAGATACCTTCGTTACCATTGACTCTGCTTATTTCAGTATTGATGTAGAGTCTTTACTTCCTATATCACCAGCCATGTCCTATGTTGATATTAATTTAGATGGGGTTAAAGATTTAATTTTGAGTACTAATGAGGCAGATAAAACTTCATATCCCATTATGGAGGTAGAAAATTCTATATTATTGATTAACGAGGGACAATCTAATGATGTTGATTTTGTCTATAAACAGAATGATTTTTTAGTTGGAGATATGATTGATTATGGATCGGGTTGTTCTCCCGCATTTGTTGATTTAGATGGTGATGGAGACCAAGATTTAATTTTTGCTACCAGTGGAAATCACTATTTAACGGGTGATACTACCGATTTTTTAGTGTATTTTGAAAATAAAGGTTCATCTAGTTCTGCTAATTTTCAACTAGTTAGTGATGATTATCTCGACTTAAAATCGAATCATATTAGAGGCATAATGCCAACATTTACTGATATAGATGGAGACGATGATTTAGATTTATTTTTTGGTAAGTTGGATGGATTCATTAGCTTTTATGAAAATATTGGAAATGCTCAGAATCCGAATTTTAAGTTTATAACTTCTACTTATGAAAATATTCAAGTTGTGAATTATGCAGCTCCATATTTTGATGACATCAATAAAGATGGCATTATAGATTTGTTAGTAGGTAGTTATGACGGGACCATTGATTATTATCAAAATGCAGGTACATCATCAGTACCAATCTTTAATTTAACTAAAGATACTTTTGGTGGAATAATAGTCAACGAATTAGTCCGTACTTCTAAGCTTGGTTCTGATGGACAAATTTATGACACCATGGTTTATCAGAATTATGGTTATAGTACTCCTGTAATACTTCAATGGGACAATGGTTCACGATGTATAGCAGTTGGCAATAATCAAGGAGTGGTTAGAATTTATGAATTAAACTCTGATTTGAATAATGATTTCATTGAGATAGAAGACTACATGACAGAAATATTAAGTCAAGAAAGTTTTGTGAAAGATTGGGGGAGAAGAACTAACCCATCTGTGACAGACCTAAATGGTGATGGATACCCAGATATGCTTATAGGAAATGATCGAGGAGGAATGAGTTTTGTCAAAGGGAATAAAAAAACTAATTCAATAGCTAAAAATCAAAAATTATCCTCCTTTGAAATTATTCCAAACCCTGTTTATCAATATTTTAAGATTATCAACAAAACTAACAAGAATATTGAATATAAAATTTCTGATATGAGTGGAAAAATATTATCAAGCGGGAATACTTTTTCAGGAAAAATAATCTCTATGAGTGAATACTCTAATGGTGTATACTATGTGTCCATTGAAGATGGAATTAAGAATTATGCAGTTCAGAAGCTAATCTTATTGAAATTATAGCTGATTAATAATGCTCAATGGCCCTCCACAATAAACCGCATGGCAAGTTTTACAAGCCTGTATTGATGCATCGTAATAGTATTGTTGTGAGTCTTTTCGATCAATACCTTTAAGTGCTTCAAGATACTCAGGAACCATACCTTGGAATGCAGCATCTTTATGTTCATCTCTAGTAGCCTTTTGACTTGCTAGTTCATAAAATTGATTTGGAACATCATCGATAACTTCTCCTTTTAGAAGAAGGAGTTTAGTTTCCTTACTCCAAGTTACCATGTCACGCATCATTTGTGAGAGTTCAGAGGGTTCGTACATCTCAGCAGAGTCTGAAGATTGACTTTGCTTAGTACACGCAAAAATCCCAGAAATAATTAAAAGTGTAGTGATTAGTTTAAGGTTCATCTTTTTATTTAATAATTACCCCATTAGCCATGAATTGAAGCTCTAATTTTGGTGTGTTAATTTGGGCAATCTCATCATCAGTTACATTTGCATCTTTTGCTAATTCAATTTGCTCTAAAACCGAAAGAGAGTCTAAATAGGCCCAGCCAGAAATAATTGCTTCGTGGTTTGCACTATTTTTTGGTACGAAAAATCCGTAATCTTTAAATTTAACAAGCATTTCATTACCATCAATATCCATACTCATCCAGCATCCTTTAGCTTGACAAGCAGCAGAAATATTTCCTTTGACAGTAGTAAATAATGAATCTCTTCCCTTGAGGGCTATCATTAATTCTTTACCAGATATGTATGAGCTTTGATCCCAATCGGTGTTTCCATAGGATCCATTAATTGTATTTGATTCTTGACATCCAATAATTGAAATGATTCCGAGTATGGCGAATATTGTGTTTTTCATGATTTATTTAAAATTTTGAATATTGATTAGTTCGTTACAAAATGAGTATTCATGAGGGGCATTAGATGTGACAATAATCATCTGATCCATACAGTAATTATTAATTATTTTAGAGTACCATTCATTATTTTCATGATCGAAATTAGAGCAGGGTTCGTCTAGTAATAATGCAGGTGTATCTGTGAATAAAGCCAAAGTTAGCTTTACTTTATTCATGATGCCAGAGGAAAGGTTACTGTATTTTTTATGTTTGAAATTGCCTAGACCAGATATGTTTAATTGATCTTCGATTGTGATTTTAGGTTTTTGAAATTTAAAATGAAAATCAAATAATTCTGTTACGGTGTAGTCGCTAAATAATTCAATTTCAGGACTTGCAAAGCTGATATACTTGGATCCTAAAATGTTATCGGAGTAATTCACTTTCCCTTTTGTAGGAGTTAAAACGCCACTAATTATTTTTAATAATGTGCTTTTCCCTGAGGAATTCTCACCTAGGATAGCGTATTTGTTAGTGCTATTGAAATTGTAAGTTAAATCTCGAAATATGATTTCTTGATTAAAGCGTTTTGATATTCCAATGCAATCAATTTGAGTCATTATCTTGATATATAACCTTTCATTACCCCACGATCAGAGGCTCTGATAAAGCTTATTATTTCATCTCTTTCCTGAGTTGCAGGCATTTCAGTTTCGATCTTTGTGAGTGCTTTAGCATTATTTAGTCCTCTGAGATAGAGGTTTCTGTATATCTCCTGAATTTCAGCTATTTTTTCAGATGTGAACCCTCTTCGTCTTAAACCTATGCTATTTACTCCTTCGTAACTAAGTGGCTCTCTAGCAGCTTTTGTGTATGGTGGAACATCTTTTCTAACCAGACTCCCGCCGCTAATCATTACATGTGGGCCAATATTAACGAATTGGTGAACAGCAACTAATCCACTCAAAATTGCATAGTCATGAATGATGACTTCACCAGCGATTTGAGAACCGTTTCCAATAATCACATTGTCCCCAACGATTGTATCATGAGCAATGTGAGAATAAGCCATCAATAAACAATTACTTCCAACCACAGTTTTATTTTTTGCTGCAGTCCCTTTATTAATAGTTACACATTCTCTGATTGTTGTATTGTCTCCAATTTCTGTAGTAGTTTCTTCACCTTGGTATTTCAAATCTTGTGGGATTGCAGAGATTACCGCACCGGGAAAAATTCTACAATTTTTACCAATTCTTGCCCCCTCCATAATTGTTACATTAGAGCCAATCCATGTCCCTTCACCAATTTCAACATTTTTATGTATTGTTACGAATGGTTCTATAACTACGGTGTCAGCAATTTTTGCACCTGGGTTTACGTATGCTAATGGTTGAATCATTTTATCTGTTTTCTACTATTTGTGCCATCATGTTTGCTTCGGATACTAGTTTATTGCCGACATAGGCTTCTCCTTTCATTGCACACAAACCTCTTCTAATTGGAGCGGTTAATGCCATTCGAATAACTAAGGTGTCTCCTGGAACAACTTTATCCTTGAATTTTGCGTTTTCAATTTTAACAAAATAAGTACTCCAATTTTTCGGGTTTTCTTTGCCAGCTAGTGCCAAAATACCACCAGCTTGGGCCATAGCCTCTATTTGAAGAACACCAGGCATGATTGGTTCATTTGGGAAATGACCTTGAAAGAAATATTGATCTCCTGTAATATTTTTAACAGCAACAACTTCCTCTGGAGATATTTTTACTACTTTGTCAACGAGAAGAAAGGGATGTTTATGCGGCAAAATATCTCCAATTTCTTGGTGGTTATACAGTGGAGCAATATTGGGATCGTAAATTGGAACATTTTCATTTTCTTTTTGAGCTTTTTTAGAGTCGATATATGCCTTTTTTATTTTTTTAGCAAATTCTACATTAGCTGCATGTCCCGGACGTGCTGCTAATATTTGAGCTTTCAGAGGTACACCTGCAAGAGCTAAATCCCCAACAATATCAAGCAATTTGTGACGTGCTGGCTCATTTTGAAATCTTAAATCAACATTGTTCAAAATGCCTTCTTTTTTTACTTCAATCTTATCCTTATTAAATAATTTAGCAAGATTATCCATCTCACTATCATCAATAACACGATCCACAATGACAATAGCATTATTGAGGTCTCCGCCTTTGATAAGATTATTTTCTACAAGGGTTTCTAATTCGTGTAAGAAGCAAAATGTCCTACAACTAGATATTTCATCTTTAAATTCTTGAATATTAATAATTGAAGCATGTTGACTTCCCAATACAGGTGAATTGTAGTCCACCATGACGGTTAACCTGTAATCATCTGCCGGTAGTGCCATCATCTCAACTCCATTGCCATCTGAATAATTGATTCGTTTAGGTATCTCGAAATATTCACGTTCTTTTTTTTGTGTTTCTATACCAGCCTCAAGAAGTAGGTCAATAAATGGCTTACTACTTCCGTCCATAATTGGAGTTTCAGGAGCATCTAATTGTATTAAACAATTATCAATTTCTAAACCTGCAAGGGCAGCTAGTACGTGTTCAACAGTGTTTATTTTGATACCATTGTCTTCTAATGTGGTTCCTCTGCTTGTGTCAGTTACCAAGTCACAATCAGCCTTGATGATAGGTTGGTTTTCTTGATCTACTCGTTGAAAGGCATAACCGTGGTCTTCAGGTGCTGGAACAAATGTTATGGTAACTTCATTACCTGTGTGTAATCCTACACCAGATACACTAATCGATTTTTTGATTGTAGTCTGTAGTTTATCCATTTTGTGATTCTTCATTTTTTAGGATATTTTCAAGTGTTGTGATTCTTTTTTCGAGTTTTGGAAGATTTCTCCATAAAACTCTAGATTTCATTTCGTCTTTGAAGGGCAGGTGAGGGGTACCTGTATAAATACCACCAGAATTTTTGATATCTTTATTAATGCCAGCTTGGCCACCAATTTGGGTGTTATCTGCAATAGTTAAATGTCCAGCTATTCCTACTTGTCCAGCCAATACACAATTTGCACCAATTTTAGAGCTACCTGCAATAGCTGCTTGTCCGGCAATGACTGTGTTTTCTCCAACTTCTACTCCATGAGCAATTTGAACTAAATTATCTATTCTACATCCTTTGCCGATAATCGTACTTCCCATGTTAGCTCGGTCTATCGATGTATTACTTCCAATTTCTACATTATCATGGATAATAACATTGCCTATCTGAGGAATTTTTATGTAAGTGCCATCTGGAAGCGGAGCATGACCAAAACCATCAGAACCAATGACAGCACCACTATGAATGATGCAGTTGTTTCCGATAATTGAGTTATGATAAACGGCTACATTTGATCGAATGGAGGTATTTTTTCCTATGGTAGTATTTTCATAAACACTAGAATTTGCAAAAACTTTAGAGTTATCGTCAATGGTGACATTTGACCCAATGTAGGCATGAGAGCCAATGTGACAATTTTTTCCGATTTTGGCTGTTGGCTCAATTACTGCTGTCGAATGAATGCCATGGTTGGGGTCTTTGTAGTCAAAATATTGAATAAGTATTTGACAAAAGGCAACGTAAGGATGAGAACACCTGATAATTGTTAAATCATCAGGAATATCTTTTATAGAATCATCTACCAATACGATTCCAGCTCTAGTATTTTTGAGATGGTGTATATACTTTTTATTGGATAAAAAACATAGACTGTTTGATGTTGCATCTTCAATTTTAGCTACAGTATCAACTTCTACAGTTTGATTTCCTTCTAAAGAACCATTAACTACTTCTGCTATTTTTTTTGCCGTTAACTTCAATTTGACGCAAATTTAATCTAATTTCAAAGAGGTGATATAATATTTGACTTGCGGTTTTTGGTCATTAGTGAGATTGTATATTTCAGAGGTCTCTGAAAGTTCTTTCAACTTTCCATTTTTCATACTAATTTTAAGACTATCACCTAGACTTGAATATGCATTATTTGTTAGTTCACCTGTTGTTACAAAATAACTTGCCTCCGAATGATTGATTTGCAAATATTTTGCTGTTTCATTGATTTTTTTATCAATAAATCCTTTCTTAATGGGTTTATCATACAACTCAATTTTTAGTAAGTTTCTGTTGATTAGCATTTTACTTAGTTTGGATAACGTCTTATCACTTGATTGTTGCCATAATTTAATCGCACTAAAGATTTCGCTATCATCCAGATTATAAAAGTTCTCGATAACCTTATGATTAGAAAGATCTTCTTTTGAGAAGTTGTTTTCAAGAAAAAACTGAAGATAGGGGCTAACTTTTAGAGATTTTTCACTATTAACCAAAACTTTGGCTCTTTTTAAAATGTTTAATAATAGTTCGTCAGCAGCTATAGAAGCTTTGTGAAGATAAACCTGCCAGTACATGAATCTTCTAGCCATTAAAAATTTTTCAACAGAATAGATACCTTTCTGATCAATAATGAGTTGGTTTTCTCGAACATTGAGCATTTGAATAATTCGCTCAATTCCTACTGTTCCTTCGGATACACCAGTATAAAAACTATCACGTCTTAAATAGTCTAGTCTATCCATATCCATCTGACTACTAACTAGTTGATGGAAAAATGGACGGGGATATTTATTTTCAAAAATTTGTATGGCAAGTGTTAATTGTCCATTCATTTTTTCGTTGATTTGTTGCATTATAAAACTACTAAGAATTTCATGATTTACATCATTAAGAATACTATGTTCTAGCGTATGTGAAAATGGACCGTGACCGATATCATGTAATAAAATAGCAAGTAGTACAGCTATTTCTTCTTCTCTTGTGATATTAATTTCTTTTGCTCTTAGACTTTTTATGGCAATTTGCATGAGATGCATTGCACCGATTGCGTGCTGAAATCGAGTATGCTGAGCTCCTGGATATACCAAGCTTGTGAGACCTAGTTGCTTAATTCTTCGAAGTCTCTGGAATTCGGGGAGTTGAATGCAATCAAAAATGATGTCATGATGGATTGTTATAAATCCATATATCGGGTCGTTGATTATTTTCTTTTTATTCACGGGATGAAATAAAATATTATTTAAAGAGTTGAAATATTACTTGTTTTGCATGTAATAACTGGCTGCAAAGTTAAAAATACTGAAACTAATAAAATGAATAATATCAAAATACTCTGGGCAGATGATGAAATTGACCATTTGAGAGCTCATCTCTTATTTTTAGAAGAAAAAGGATATGATGTAAAGACCGTAAACAATGGATTAGATGCAATTGATTCTGTGAGAGATAATCATTTTGATCTTGTTTTTTTGGATGAAAATATGCCTGGAATATCAGGTTTGGAAGCTCTTAAGGTTATCAAAGAACTAAAAACTAATATCCCCGTAGTGATGATAACTAAGAGTGAGGAAGATCATATTATGGAGGATGCTATTGGTAGTAAGATAGCGGATTACCTAATTAAACCAGTAAATCCTAGACAGATATTAAGCTCCATCAAAAAACTAACGGACAATAAACGTCTAGTGATGGAAAGTGTAACCCAAAGGTATCAACAAGATTTTAGGGCTATTGGTATGACTTTCATGGATCACATGGATTGGCCCAAATGGAAGGATACCTTTAAAAAGCTTGTATACTGGGAAACAGAAATGGCTAGTTCTGATGAAACAGGAATGGAGGATATACTCAAAACTCAAAAAATGGATGGTAATAGAGAGTTTAGTAAGTACATCGAAAAAAATTATTTAAACTTTATTCATTCCACAACACAAGATGAAGATTCACCCACGATGTCTCACAATCTAATGAAACGAGGAATCTTACCGCAAAAGAAAAAGGGTGAACCTTTTTTCTTGTTACTTTTAGATAACCTAAGATTTGATCAATGGAAAATAATTGAAGAAGAGATTAGTAATTACTACAAAATTGTCAATGAAGATATTTATCTGAGTATACTTCCTACAACTACCCAATATGCTAGGAACGCTATATTTAGTGGTTTAATGCCATTAGATATTGAAAAAAGGTTTGGAGATAAGTGGAGTAATGATGAGGATGAAGGAGGAAAGAATTTACATGAAGCTCATTTCCTAAATGACCAATTAAAACGTCTTAGAACAGGGTATGAATCAAAATACATAAAGGTTACCAATTTGAATAATGCAAAAGCAATGGTTGATCAACTTCCTAATCTTATAGGAGAGGAATTTGTGACTATTGTATATAATTTTATTGATACACTCTCTCATGCACGAACGGACTCAAAAATCATGAGAGAACTTGCAGAGGATGAAGCTGCATATAGGGCACTCACAAAGAGTTGGTTTTTACACTCACCTTTGTTAGAGACTATCCGTTACCTGAGTAGTAAAAATGTAAAAATTGTGATAACAACCGACCATGGGTCAGTACACGTGGATAATCCAGTTAAGGTGCATGGTGGTAAGGATACGACCACTAATTTAAGGTATAAAACTGCTCGAAGGATAGATTACAATCCAAAAGAAGTCTTTACCGTAAAGGATCCTCATGATGCACTTTTACCAAAGCAACACATGACAAGCTCATTCATATTCAGTAAAGAAAATGATTTCTTTGTGTATCCAAATAACTTAAATCACTATGCCAAGTATTATAAAGATACATTTCAACATGGTGGTATTTCTATGGAAGAAATGCTTATTCCGTTAATTACATTAGAACCTAAGTGAATTTTATAGTCTCTGATAAGAACGATAGTCTAAAATCTGTAATTAATTTTATTGATCAAATTAGAATAGATCAAAGGAAAAATATTATACTATTGAGGGGAGACCTTGGTGCTGGGAAAACCTCATTTGTTAAAACCTATGTGAACCACTTAGGCGGCGATAAAGATGAGGTGGATAGCCCCACATTTTCATTATTAAATACATACTCTGTAAATAATCAAGATATTCATCATTTTGATTTGTATAGAATTCAATCACCCCAAGAAATTGAGGATATTGGGTTTATGGAATATATGGATTCTGGAAATTTATGTTTTGTTGAATGGCCTGAAAAGATTGCAGAGTTCTTACCTCATAATCAAATCATTTTTGTTGATATAGTTGTATCTTTGGATGAATGCAGAAATTATACTATTTCGTAAGTGTCATTTTATTTGCCTTAACAGCAAATGCTCAAGTTTTTAATCAGTCCATTTCAGATAAAATTCAAAAAGTAGACTCTGTATTAAATCAACTTATAGTTTATGAAAATATTGGTACGAAGCCAACAGGTTCTCCTGCATTATTAGAAACACTTCAATGGATTACCAATAAATATAGATTTTATGGTTATGCTCCTGTTATTGACACTTTTAAGATAGGTAGTAATGAGTCTTATAACATAATTATAGAAAAACAGGGTACTAATCCAAATAAATGGATAATTATAGGAGCACATTACGATTCTGTTGATGAAAGCCCTGGTGCTAACGATAATGGATCTGGAGTTGTAGCAACACTTCAAATAGCACGCATAATCAAAGACTTAATTCCAAAAATAGGTGTCAGAATAATCAACTTCGGAGCAGAAGAACAAGGCTTTATTGGTTCGTCTCACTATGTGAAAAATAAACTCTTAACATCAGATTCTATTCTATTGATGTTAAACTTAGATCAGTTGGGGGGAACGAAGGGAGAAGACAATAGTAAAATCTATTGTGAACGGGATGAAGATACAAACCCTTCATCCAATAATTCTTTGTCTTCATTAATGACAGATACGTTGTCGAATTTAATTTCTCTTTATACCAATCTTACTCCAGTTATTTCAGATGCTTATTCTTCAGATTATGTTCCTTTTGAAAACGAGGGAATGATAATAGCAGGTCTTTATCAAGAAAGTGATTACAGTGACCATTATCATAAATCAACAGATTTAGTATCTAACATGGATGTTGATGCAACAGTTGAGGTAATCAAAGGAACTTTGGCAGCAACGCTTTATTTTTCTAAAATGAACGGTTTTATAAGTGTAAATGAGGTACGTAATAAGTATTACGATTTAAACCCTAATCCTGCAGTCAATTATTTGACAATTTCAGGTTTAATTAATCCTGTTTCCATAGAAATATTTAATACTCAGGGAAGTAAACTCCTTTCTCAAGAGGTTTGCCCAAATGAAAAAATTAAACTATTTGATTTATCTAACGGTTTGTATACTGTTAGCATTTTAAACCATATAAATAATTTAAAAATTCATTCAAAGCTTATTATTGCACGATAGGTACCACAAAATCAGATGAAATACACATGTTGGGGAGCTGCTAAACAAGTAACAGGCAGCATGCACTTATTGGAATTGGAAAGCGGATTCAAAATTCTGGTGGATTGTGGTATTGATTACGAGGATAAAGATAACAAAGAGATCAACGCACATTTTCAATTTAACCCTCGAGATATTGATGTTCTACTTCTAACTCATGCTCATATTGACCACAGTGGTAATATCCCAAATTTAGTTAAACAAGGTTTTAAAGGTGAGATTATATGTACAGAACCTACCGCATTTTTGTTAGACAAGCTATGGATAGATTCTGTGAATATTCAAAACAATAACCATAACCGAAGACAAACGACTCGATTATATGGATTTAAAGAGGTTAAAGACGCCAATGAGCAATTATTAACGGTCAATTTTAATCAAAATATATCTTTAAATAGCGAGGTTTCGTTTACATTTCATGAAGCTGGTCATATCATTGGAGCTGCAAGTATCCGCATTGAAGTGAAAGAAGAAGATACCTTAAAAACAATTGGTTTTACAGGTGATTTGGGGAACCCTGGAAGTAAACTTATTGTGGACCCTACGCCAATGCAAGGGTTGAATTACTTGGTTACAGAGACTACTTATGGTAATAGGGAACATAAAGAGAAAAGATCACCTGAAGATGTTCTGATAAAGTATGTTACAAAAACATGTGTGGACCAAGAAGGACGTCTAATCATACCTGCTTTTAGTGTTGGAAGAACACAATCCATTCTTTTTACATTAAAAAAATTATTTAATGAGGGCAAATTACCTCCAGTACGAGTTTTTGCTGATAGTCCACTTGCATTGGCAAGTTCTAATATTCACAATCGATTTTCGGATTATTTAAATGATGAAGCAAAAAACTATAAATTAGTTGATGGTAGTTTGTTTGATTTCAAGAGTCTGCATCTAATAGAAGATAAGTCTGATGTTGAAGACATGGAGTTATATCGTGACTCGTGTATCATTGTTTCTTCTGCAGGTATGTTGGAAGGGGGAAGAATTCAACATCACATTAGTGATCACATTCAGAACCCATCATGCACCATTCTTATTGCTGGATTTTGTTCCCCAGGTACTCTAGGGGCAAAGTTACTTGAGGGTAGAAGTACAATTAGAGTTAAAGGAAACGATAAATACGTTTTTGCTAAAATTGATCAGACAGATGTATTCAGTGCTCACCCAGATACTATTGGCTTACAAGATTACTTTGAAGCTTCCAATGATGGACAACTGACTAAATTGTTTTTTGTTCATGGAGAAGAAGAATCTATGAAAGAATTGAAGACTCTTCTAAGTGATAACTTAAAAAATAAAGTAACAATCCCATCAAAGGGGGAAATATTCTTACTTTAAAAAAGCCCTAATAATTTAATATTAAGGCTTTTATAAATATTGTAAGTGCTAATCACTCGCAAGTATTACATGCATTGAAACAAACTGTAGGAAGTATCGTTTCACTTTCTATAGAAGCAACTCTATTTGTAAATTCTGCCGTTGTTTTTGTACAAGGCGTGCCTTTTTCAAAAGTTTCTTCTTCATTCCAACCATCTATGGTGAATTTATATTCAATTTCTCCGCTAGGCACATCAATGGTAACTTCATAAATACCATCTTTATCATCATCAGACATGATGTTACAAGATCCACACCAGCTATTGAAATTACCATTTAAGCATACATTTTCAAACTCCTCTTTATAATTTGACATATCTACTGAAAAAGTAGCTGAAATCATTTTTGAGGTAGTAGTTTTATGATTATATATCCTAAAAAATTG
>JAQWZS010000188.1 GCA_029253325.1 Bacteroidia bacterium | reverse complement strand
CTTTATATCGGGCTTTCTTTGAGCATTCAAAATAGAATACATTAAAATGAATTACGAAGTATCTGTAAACATTATGCCACACCAAGGTTTACTTGACCCCCAAGGAAAAGCTGTACATCAGGGACTAAACAAGATTGGCTTAAGTCAAGTAAATGACGTACGAATTGGAAAAAAAATAGTTCTTCAAGTTGAAGCTTCAAATGAAACTGAGGCCCTAAAGATTGGTGAAGAATCATGCCAAAAAGTTCTTGTAAACGCTGTAATGGAAACAGCAGAAATAACTGTTAAAGAGTTAATATAAATGTCTGATATTGTTTTTGACTTAATCGACAAAGAGCTTCACCGCCAACAAACCGGAATTGAGCTAATAGCTTCCGAAAACTTCACATCCAAAAATGTGATGAGGGCATCCGGAAGTGTATTAACAAACAAATATGCTGAAGGGCTTCCAAATAAACGCTATTATGGTGGTTGTGAAATCGTAGATCAAATAGAGCAGCTTGCAATAGATCGTGCAAAAGAACTCTTTGGTGCAGAGTGGGTAAATGTGCAGCCACACAGTGGTGCCCAAGCCAACGCTGCTGTAATGTTAGCTATACTTAAAGCGGGAGATCAAATCTTAGGATTTGACCTTTCTCATGGTGGTCACCTAACTCACGGATCTTTGGTTAATTTCTCTGGAAAACTTTACGCGCCAGCATTTTATGGCGTTGAAAAGGAAACTGGAAGAATAGATATGGACAAGGTTGAAGCAAAGGCACAAGAAGTAAAACCTAAATTGATTATCTGTGGTGCATCGTCTTATTCTCGTGATTGGGACTATGCTCGTTTTCGCGAAATAGCAAATCAAGTTGGTGCCTTATTGTTAGCAGATGTTTCTCACCCTTCTGGGTTAATTGCAGCAGGACTTTTAAATAATCCTATACCTCACTGTCACATAGTAACCACCACCACTCACAAAACGCTTCGTGGACCTCGTGGAGGGATGATCATGATGGGAAAAGACTTTGAAAACCCCTGGGGAATTAAAACACCAAAAGGAAATACAAAAAAAATGAGTGCCATCCTTGACGGTGGTGTTTTTCCTGGAACACAAGGTGGTCCTTTGGAACACATAATAGCAGCAAAAGCAGTAGCTTATCAAGAAGCTTTACAGCCCAAATACAAAGATTATTGTAAGCAAGTAGTGAAAAACGCTCAAGCTCTTGCTGGGGCTATGGTTGAAAAGGGATACCAAATAATCTCAGGAGGAACCGACAACCACCTCATGCTAATTGACCTTCGAGCTAAAAGCGAAACCCTAACAGGTAAAGTCGCTGAAAACACATTGGTTAGGGCTGATATTACGGTCAACAAAAACGCAGTTCCTTTTGAGACAAGATCTCCATTTGTTACTTCGGGTATCCGCATTGGAACACCTGCCATAACAACTCGCGGTATGAAAGAAACAGAAATGTTAAAAATTGCCGAATTAATCGATCGTGTGTTAACTAACACCGACAATGATTATATCATTGCTCAAGTCAAAAAAGAAGTCAACGAATTGTCGTTAAATTTTCCTTTGTACCCATAAATTTAATATTCCATTAACAAAATATTTTTATATTGGCATCTTAAAATAAAAATTTGTCAACCATAAAAGATATTTCAAGTAACATCAAACAGTATTGGAGAAAAGACGTCCTTGCTGGTTTTAGTGTATCCCTAGTAGCTCTTCCGCTTTCTTTGGGAATAGCTATTGCAATGAATTTACCCCCAGAGGCACTACTTGCTGGTATTTTTGCTGCAATTGTTGGAGGTGTGTTTACTTCAACTATTCGAAGTGGAAATGTGTCTATTAATGGTCCGTCACCAGCTCTTATTGGGATTGTTGTTTCTGGCATGAGCGTATTGGGGGCTTGGGAACATATGCTAGCAGCATTTGTTTGTGCTGGTATATTACAAGCTATTTTTGGGATATTCAAGCTTGGCGGCTTAGCTGACTTTATCCCTTCTTCTGTAGTTCAGGGTATGATGGCTGCAATTGGTGTTATCATTCTTGCTGGACAAATACACCCCGGATTAGGAGTAGAAATTGGTAAAATGAACGACTTCGATAAGTTAATGGCTATACCAAACAGTATTGCCAACATGAATCCGTTAATTGCTATTATATTTTTTAATAGCTTATTCATACTAGCAATACATCCACAGGTCACCAATAAGTTTATAAAATATGTTCCCGCTCCAATTTGGTTGGTTCTTTTAGCTATTCCTTTATACATGTTTTTTCAATTTTATACTGATGGTCAAACAGCGATTTTTGGAAAAATACATATATTGAATCCTACCAAAGATCTTATTTATTTTCCTCTTCCCTCAGACTTAAATGTTTCGGAAATATTTACGTTTCCAGATTTTAGTAAAATTGGAAGTGTGGGTTTTTGGATGGTGGTGATTTCCGTTTTTCTCGTTTCAACAATTGAAACACTTGGTTCTGCAAAGGCAATTGACAACATTGACCCTCTCAAAAGAAAGACTAACTTAAATAAAGATGTAACAGCAATGGGTTTAAGCACCATCCTCTCCGGTTTTATTGGTGGGTTGCCTGTTATTGCTGTTATTGCACGAAGCTCTGTAAATATAAACCATGGAGCAATGACACGTTTATCTAATTTTGTTCACGGAACACTAATTCTTCTTTTTGTTTTTTTACTTTCCGATTACATAATGCTAGTTCCTAAAGCAGCCCTTATGGCTATTTTGGTATATACCGGCTACAAGCTGGCGTCTCCAAAAGTTTTTAAAGATGCTGGGTTAAAAGGATACGAACAATTTTTAATTTTAACGATCACCCTTATATCAACCTTAATGACAGATCTTAATAGAGGAATATTGATTGGTATATTATTTACGTTAGTTATTCATCTTGTGAGGTCTCACTTAACTGCAAGGTTGTTTTTTAAATATTTATCAAAACCGAACTTCAACTTGGCTAAAATAGATGACCATTATCATCTAAAAGTGAAAGGTGTGGCTAACTTTACAAGCATCATCAAGCTACGAAAACTACTTAAAGGCATTCCAAAAAATGATCAAATTGTTTTTGACTTTTCAAGAGCTCGATTAGTTGATTTCTCAATGTTAGAGTTTGTAAATTCTTGGGGAAAAGATTATCAAAATGACCAAAATGGTAAATATGAGGTAATTGGACTTGACGAACATTTAACGACAGGCTCGCATCCATATACTATTCACGCACTTCCGCAGAGTGTTGGTAAGCCACTATCTAAAAGGCAGTCTCAACTTCGAGATTATGCCTTTAAAAACTCATGGAAATTTGAACCCAACATTGATTGGAATACCGATTATTTAAAATCAAATAAGTTTTTTGAAACAAGACCTATTGAATACCTAAAAAATAGGGTTGTCGGAAGTTATCAAGACAAAATATCTTGGGAAATTGTAGACATCACCTTTGACGAAGGAGCTCTTATGGCTGCAGAAGTCCACAACATGACCATGTTGTCTATTCGCTTTAATGGCGATGTTCCCAATTTTGAGCTAGATAAAGAACGGATTTTTAGTAGATTGTTAGATTTGGCTATAAAAGAAGATATTTCTATTGAAGAAGATTTTAACTCACGCTTCTCGGTAAAAGGTGAAAACAAAGCAGATATAAAACGTTTTTTTAATAAGGGTTTAAGAAGTTTTGTTAATCAAAATGATAAGTATCATATTGAAAGCAATCAAAATGTCATTCTGGTATTCCGATATTTCCGCGTTATGAGCGTGTCAGAAGTTGAGGAGCTTGTTAATTTTGGAGAGCAACTTACGGATCAGTTTCACAACTGTTTGAACAACCCTACAGACAATCCATAGTTTTTTGATTTAGTTGGCACAAACAACGCCTGAAGGTTGTTAACCCCCAAATAAAAGCTGTACTTGTTAACTCTATATTCTAAAGACTCACTCCAAGTAAACCCCCTAAAATTACCATAACCAAAACTCGTTTTTGTTTTTAACTTATTCTTATGTGTTTTTAGCAGGGCTGCTTGTGTGTAAATTCCAAACCTGCCTAGAGAAAGGGCTTCAAAAGATGAGACAATAGAAGACTGTGAGCTCAACTTATGTACCCATTTGAGTTTTATTTGTGTAGGCAAAACAGCGGTGTTTTTTGTTTTCGTGTTGCAATTAATTGTTTCGTTAAATGCTGAATCTAGATAATCGGCAACAGAATTTTCTGCATCAAAAACATCAAAAGGTGCTCCGTTAAAAACAAAAGAAGTATCCACTTTTATTTCTTGATTTTCAAGTAAATAATACGCGTTTATGTTGTTGGCCACAAAAGAAATAGTGTTTGATTCGTTTGTGAAATAATCTAAGCGAAAGTCAGTGGACAAACCCACACCTTGAATTCCTGAATTTGCATCAACAAATGAAGCATTGTCAAAACCTGCATCTAAATAGGATCCGTCTATGGCTGTATACAGATATAGTGTCCTGGCGTCAAATTGCCTGTAGTTATTTAGTATCGAAAATGCTATTGAGCTTTTGATTGTAAGTTTTCTCCTTTTAAAAATATCGAAACCAAGTCCAGCAGATAGTGTGTTTGCCTGCATGTAATTTAAGACATTTGTGGTTACTTTTTGTCCCCTAAAGACACCGTTACCAAAAAACAGCAATTCGGAAAAATCCTTATCAGAACTAAAGGCCTGAAAACTATTATTGCGAACAAAATAGTGTCTACTAGAATCTTTGTAATATTCAATACCGCACGTGCCAAAAGCATATAGGTTGGTTCTCGCTTGGGTTCCATCCAAAAAAGCAGACTTACTTTTTTCAGTAAATGTTGGCTTAATTAAAACCTCCGTAAACATTTGGGTGTTAAGCGAATTGGATCCAGCCATTGCTTCTCCAAACACCTTTAACCCCTCTTTATTGGCACTTGGCTTATCCTCGTTCAAAAAAGAGAAATTACTGTTTTGGGAATAACCGCCAATTGAGGAGAACAAACTTAAAACCAGTAAAGATTTATAAACTGTTTTCATAGATGAAATCTGTAATTAATTTGGCTTTTATTGAATAATCAGAAAACATTGAATATCTCTTTGCGTCATCTGTATTAAGAAACACTGAAAACTCAACACTTCTTGCGTAAGGTAACTGATCGCACTCTTCTCTTGATAGTGTTGCAAGCAATTCGCTTTCAGTTGGATTTTGGGTCTTACCAGACAAGGGGTCAACCTCAGCTGCTGCCATTTCATAGCTATCGTCGGTAAATAATTCGAAAAGTTGTGTCCCCGCCTCATCCTTAAATATCATTTTTAGTCGAGCATTGATGGGAAAATCGTTAATTAATTTTAAAATAAGTTGGCCCTTTTTGATGTTTTTAATCTTATCACTATTGGAAAAACCTATTGCTTGATTTGAGGATAAGGTCAGGTTATCTAACCCAAATTTAAGCGGCATTTCAAAACGGATATTTACAAGCAACTCACTAACATCAAAAGCGAAATCATTCTGGTCAATTGTTCCGTTGGGTCTTACAATAGCCTCAATGTCAGGCATCAACTTGTTGGGCATTAACTCTAAAAACTGTTTTAAATTAGAGTTCGACTTATTTAATTCAACATCATACTCATACCCTACCAAGGGTGGGTTATTTACTGCTTTTTCTAACAAAATAGGGTTGGATAGTTCTGAGGATATTAGTTTTAAACTTTTATCGCTTCTGGTGTTTTTCCCCTTAATTTCTTTAACGTCAAGCAGTGACTCAATACCAAAACTGTTGTAAAAGTTTAGGTTCATTTTTGCGTCTTCTAAGTTTAGCCTCCCTTGAATATTTTCAAATAGTTTTAAGCCTAGCGTATCTTTAGATGTTAAGACATGCCTACCAGGGTCTCCAATTATTAATTCTGGCACCAAATCAACCAAACCTAATTCAACCCTTATTTTGTCTTCCAAAGAAAGTGTTCTTAAAATACCAGAGTACTCAATTCTTGCAAGAAGTTCTGTGTAAACATGGTTAAATGTTGGGTTTTCTAAATTGCTCTTACCCCAAAAATATATTGTGTATCCGCCAATTGGAAACATTTCCTCTACAAAAACTTTTTCACCTTTTTTTGCTGGAGGCACAGTCCATGTTTTTTGAAGCGGAGAACCTATCTGACCCTCTTTAAAACTGTTAGGG
>JAQWZS010000174.1 GCA_029253325.1 Bacteroidia bacterium | reverse complement strand
GATATGGGTGTATCGGTTGGCCCCGGAAGGGGTTCAGCAGCAGGAAGTGCTGTTGCCTATTGTCTAGGAATAACCAATGTAGACCCAATTGCTTATGACCTACTATTTGAGCGATTCCTCAATCCAGAACGTGTATCATTACCCGATATTGATATTGATTTTGATGACGAAGGAAGACAAAAAGTAATTGATTATGTAGTAGATAAATATGGAAAAAATCAAGTAGCTCAGATTATTACATATGGAAGTATGGCTGCTCGTTCATCATTGAGAGATGTTGGTCGAGTGTTGGACGTACCATTAGGTGAGGTAGATAAGGTAACGAAAACCTTTCCAGCTCATCTTAGTGCTAATCTAAAGAAGGTGTTGGGTGAGGAGGGGATTGACAAAAAACTAAAAGGAGACATGAACTCTGAACAGGTTAAGGCTGCTGAAGATTTCAGAAAACTTTCAGAAAATGATGATTCCATAGGGCAAATGATTAGGACAGCTAAACGCTTGGAAGGATCAGTTAGAAATACAGGTATTCATGCTTGTGGTGTTATTATTACGCCAGATGATATCACCAAGTATGTTCCCGTAACGACAGCCAAAGATTCAGACTTATTAGTCACCCAATTTGATAACAGTGTCGTTGAGTCAGCTGGTCTACTAAAAATGGATTTCTTAGGCCTCAAAACACTGACAATCATAAAAGATGCAGTGGAAATAATTAAGAATAAGCGAGGAGTTACCATAATTCCTGACGAGATTCAATTAGATGATAAAAAAACATTAGAACTATTTTCAAAGGGAAACACCAATGGTATTTTTCAGTTTGAAAGCCCAGGCATGCAGAAGAATCTGAAAATGTTGAAGCCCGACAAATTTGAGGATTTAATAGCTATGAATGCCCTTTATCGTCCGGGACCAATGGAGTATATTAAAAACTTTATTGCACGTAAACATGGTCGTGAGGCTATTAATTATGATCTAGATGATATGCAGGAATATCTTGCAGACACATATGGTATTACAGTTTATCAAGAGCAAGTAATGCTTCTTTCCCAAAAACTTGCTGGTTTTACCAAGGGACAGGCGGATAGCTTAAGAAAGGCAATGGGAAAGAAGAAAATTGAAGAGATGAATAAGCTCTTTGACTTATTTATTTCACAAGGTACTGAACGTGGTCATGATGATACAATACTCAAAAAGGTATGGACGGATTGGGAAGCATTTGCCTCATACGCATTTAATAAAAGTCACAGTACATGTTATGCATATTTAGCATTTCATACTGGAT
The DNA here is from genome assembly GCA_029253325.1 of Bacteroidia bacterium. GTDB lineage: Bacteria > Bacteroidota > Bacteroidia > NS11-12g > UBA9320 > UBA9320. Next base: position 3,406 of record JAQWZS010000174.1, on the reverse strand, counting down.
ATCTTAAAGCTCATTATCCAGCAGAATTTATGGCCTCTGTACTTACTCATAATATGAATGATATTAAGAAGGTGAGCTTCTTTATGGATGAATGCAAGTGGATGGGAATTGAAATTCTAGGCCCTAGTGCCAATGAAAGTGAGCGTAAGTTTAGTGTTAACAAAGACGGAGCAATACGATTTGGATTAGCAGCAATCAAAGGAGTAGGAGATACAGCTGCAGAGGAGATTATTAGAGAACGAAATGAGAACGGAGTATATAAAAGTATTTTTGGTATTTGTAAACGAGTCAATCAACGTGTAGTCAATAAGAAATCACTAGAAAATTTGGCTATTGCAGGAGCTTTCGATGAGTTTGGAGTAAATAGGTCAGCATATGTGGTTGATTTAGGGCAGGGTAAAGGTGTAGATTTGGCTGTTAAATTTGGAAATCAGGTTCAAAGTGATGCGTTAAGCAATCAAGCGTCACTATTTGGAGGTGCGGGCTCATTAGAAATATCAGAGCCAGAATTACCAACAGTAGAACCGTGGTCTCTTATGGAGAAACTCCAACTTGAAAAGGAGCTTGTTGGAATATATATTTCTGGACATCCATTAAACAATTATAAGTTTGAAATTGATCATTTTACAACTCATAATATCCTAAACTTAGAGGAGCAAAATTTAAAGTTAGAAGGAGCTGAGATAAAACTCGCTGGGCTAATTACGACTGTTAGAGATTCAGTTAGTAAAAATGGTAAGCCCTTTTGCATATTCACACTAGAGGATTTTAGTGGGACACGTGAGTTTGCTCTATTTGGAGAAAAGTACACCCAGTTTAAACCATGGATTGAGCTAAATGCCCAAATATTTATCTCAGCAAAAGGAGAGAAAAGCTATCGTGATCCTGAAAAATTAGATTTGAATCTGTTGCAAATGACTTTTTTAGAGGATACTGTAGATCATCAATTAAAGAAGGTTACCCTCGAGATTAAAGCGGAAGAAGTTAATGAAACAATTATGGAGTCTATATTTGATCTGATTGATGAACGGGGTAAAGTAAAACTGGCCTTTAAAATTAGAAATGGAGAAAAAAGTGTTCAGGCCTTGTCTCAAAGATACAAAATACAAATGGATGAAATTACCAAAAAGAAGTTGTTGAGTTTAAGTCTTAAGTTTAGAATTAATTGAGGTCATCATACTTTAAATCTAAACTTATTTTTCACTGTAATCTATTGGTACTTCAAAGTTAATGCCCAACATATTTACAGTTATTGAGCCGTAATAATCTACTTCTAAATCTTTATTTAAAAAGGCTTTAAAAGTGTTTTTGAAAAAACCTTTTTCGTTATTGGCTATTTCTTTTGGATTAAATGAAAAATTTATTGGAATAGTAAAGTCATTATTTTTTGGAATATTTACAGATACATTTTGTTGGATATCCGTAATGTCTTTATTGTTTACTTTTATGTGAATATTTGTCTTTGTTAGCTTTCCTCCAATTGCATTAGGATTGTTAAAAATGGCTTCTCCACTAAGTGCGACGTTAGTTAAGCCCACAGATTTTATTTTTACTTTATTTAACCTTAAAAAGGTTGGTGATTGTGGGGCATTACCGCAGGCTATTGAAAAGAAAAAAATAAGGCAGACAGAAATTTTAATAATCCAGTTTTTATTTTGTAATAAAAATTTTAAGTTCATATTGACTACAAATTTATTGTCTAAGAATTTGTGTTTTTATAGTGTAAAATCATTTAAATAGATTCTAAATATTTATTTGTAATGTGTGTGTTTTACTCTACCTGTAGAGTATGAAACTTGATTTTTACTTTTTTTTTAGTTAAATTTATTGCACCAAAAAAATCAAAACTGAATATTATGGATACAGCGTTTAAAAAAATATTGATAGCATTTGATGGAAGTGATTCTTCAAAATCAGCTCTTCAAAGTGCCTATGGAGTGGCCAAAAAATTTGATTCTGAAATAACATCACTTGTTGTATCAGAACAAGATATAAATCAAGAAAAGAATAAAGCTTATTTAGAAGATTTTTCTCAAAACAAGCATCTGAAAATTGAGATTATTGAAAGATCTGGGGCTGTTTATGATGAAGTGATAAAACTAGAGCTCGAGCATAATTACAGCTTAATTCTTATTGGAGCTCATGGAACAAGTGGTTGGAAACCCTTGTGGATGGGAGGTAATGCGTTTAAGGTGATAAGTAGTTCGACTTGTCCTGTTATTAGTGTGCCTGAAAAATTTTCTTCCCCTGAGTTAAACCACATACTTCTTCCACTGTTAGACTCAAATACGACACGCCAAAAAGTACCTTATTGTATTAAGCTAGCAAAAGCCTTTGGTGCGACTGTTCATGTGTTAGGGATTTCAAAAAGTAACTCTTCTGAAACACAGAAACATGTTCATGCTTATGTTAATCAAACTATAAATTATTTATCTGAAAGAGGTATAAAATGTACTCAAGAAGAGAAATACGGTTTAAATGTTGCAGAATCGTGTATTAGTTACGGTGAGGAGGTAAATGCAGGATTGATGCTAATTATGACAGAAACTGAGAGTGCCGGTTTATTCATGGGAACATATGCACAACAGTTGGTTAATAGCAGCACATTTCCTGTCATGAGTATTCATTCTAGGGATACTCGTCTAGCTGGTTCTTCTGGTTATTAATCTAGAGCCCTTTGCCTCGAATGACTTCGCCAGCAGCCGGTTGTGCTGATGGCATGATGATTAGTTCATTGATGTTGACATGCTTTGGACGGCTTACTGCAAACCAAATTGCATCAGCGATGTCATGAGCTACTAGATTTTCAAAACCGTTATAGACTTTTTTAGCTTTCTCAATATTTCCATCAAGTCGTACCACAGAAAATTCAGTTTCCACAGCACCTGGATTAATGCTTGTAACACGAACTCCAAATTCAGCTAACTCTCTTCGCATTGCTTTATTTAGTGCATCCACCATGTGCTTTGTACCACAATATACATTTCCATTGGGATAAACTTCTTTACCTGCAATAGAACCAATATTAATGATATGACCTTTTGTATTTTTGAGTAATGGAGTTACATATTTTGTCACATGCAAAAGACCTTTTATATTGGTGTCTATCATTCGATTCCAGTGATCAATACTTCCAGATTCAATACTACTCAATCCTGCTGCTAATCCTGCATTATTGATAAGTAGATCAATCGAACTCCACTCTGAAGGTAAATTTTTAATGTAATGTTTTACTTCGTCATGGTCTCGTACATCAATATGCATAATTTTTGTTTTAATCGCATATTGATCTTTAAGTTCTTGGCTTTGTTTTTCTAAACGCTCTTTTCTTCGACCATTCAATATTAAATCATAGCCATTTTTGGCAAGTATTTTAGCAGTAGCGGCTCCAATTCCTGCAGTTGTT
>JAQWZS010000161.1 GCA_029253325.1 Bacteroidia bacterium | reverse complement strand
AGTTTGGATGGAAGTATTCTACCCATAAAAGGAGCATTACCCATTGCCATTCAAGCTCAAAAAGACGGATTCAAACGATTAATTGTTCCGTGCGAAAATGCCAGAGAAGCTGCTATTGTTAAGGATGTTGAGGTTTATGGTATGGAAAATTTGAAAGATGTAGTTGCACTTTTAGAAGGAACAAAAAAATTTGACAGAACAGAGGTAAATCCTCGGGATGATTTTGCTGAGGGAATTCAAAATTTAACCTATGATTTTAGTGATGTAAAAGGTCAAGAAAATATCAAACGAGCAATGGAAATTGCTGCTGCAGGAGGGCATAATATCATTCTTATTGGGCCTCCAGGTGCTGGTAAAACCATGCTAGCAAAACGATTAAATACCATACTCCCTCCTATGAACCTTTATGAGGCTCTGGAAACTACAAAGATTCACTCAGTCGCAGGCAGACTTGGTACTAATGCCTCATTAATGGCTCAACGTCCATTCAGGAGCCCGCACCATACCATAAGTGATGTTGCACTAGTAGGCGGTGGCAATCACCCGCAACCCGGAGAAATCAGTCTGGCTCATAATGGTGTTCTTTTCTTGGACGAATTACCCGAATTCAAAAGAACCGTTTTAGAGGTTCTTCGCCAACCATTAGAAGAAAGAAAAGTTACGATATCTCGAGCAAAGTTTTCTGTAGACTACCCCTGCAGCATGATGTTAGTTGCTAGCATGAACCCATGCCCTTGTGGATATTTCAACCATCCCGAAAAAGAATGCGTTTGTGCTCCTGGTATAGTTCAAAAATATTTAAGTAAAATCAGTGGCCCTTTACTAGATAGGATTGACATCCACATCGAAGTAACACCTGTAAACTTTGATGAACTTAATCAAAATAGCACCCAACCCGAGGAACAAAGCACATATATCAGAGATCATGTAGTAAAGGCAAGAGAAATACAAAACAGTCGCTATGAGAAACTTCCTCTATATAGTAATGCCCAAATGGAGAGTAACTTGATCCGTAAATATTGTGAAATTGATAATCAAGGTACTCTACTCTTAAAAAATGCAATGACAAAACTTAATCTCAGTGCAAGAGCTTATGATCGTATTTTAAAAGTAAGTCGAACCATTGCTGATTTGGATGGAAGTGAACAGATCAGTATCGTACATCTTGCAGAGGCTATCCATTATAGAAGCCTAGATAGAGATCATTGGGGAGGGTAATCTCAACAACACAATAAAACCCAAATAAGGAAGTAAAAAATACATACTAAATTCGCACCTATGCAATTGGTAACAACACACGTATGCATGGTCAAGGATATTGGTGTCCATGGCAATCTTTTTGGAGGAATTATGATGGCTTGGATCGATGAAGCTGCAAGTGCTATGGCTGTGAGTACCTGTCATACCCCCAATATGGTCACCGTAAAAGTGGACGAATTGGTTTTCAAAAAGAAAGTCAAAGAAGGTTTCTTAATTCGTATATACGGAGAAGTAGCCAAAATGGGAAATACTTCGATTACATTTAAAATTGAAGCTAGAAAAGTAAGCGTATATACTGGAGAAGAAGATGTAGTTGTTACAACAAATATCACTTTTGTTCGTATTGATGAAGAAGGGAAACCAACACCCATACCAACTATCGTAAAAGAACGATACCAAGACTAACTCACTTAAATACTTCATTTACCTTTCTGCTCGTTATAGGATTAAGCCACTAAAGTTTAATTTCTATGACACAAAAAAATCATCGTAAAAATCCTGATCGTATTATCCTATTTGAAATTGGAGTAATTGTCGCCTTATTACTTGTCAATTATGTTTTGAATATGACTTACGTCATTAATTTACCCATTTCTAATGTGGAAGAAAATATTTTAGAAGACAAACCATTCCAGCTGGTAGAAATAAGTGAACCAGCAGAAGAACTACCAAGAGAAAAAAACAAACCGAAGGAAATTGCTAACCTTTTTGATCCAAGATCAATGATTAAGCAAGTGGATGACTTATTCAATTTGAATATCACTCAATCAATTCCTCAAACAATTCCACTGCTGGGTAAAATCAACCCAATTGTTGTTCAACCTATTATTGATTCATCAACCTTGATTAGAGATTGGGCTGATCAAATGCCTGAATTTCCTGGAGGAGAAAATGCTTTAAATAACTATATCATTGATCGTTTTGAAATCCCCGATATCATATTAGAAATGGCAAACAGCGTTGAAGTGGTAACTCAATTTGTGATTGATGAAAATGGAAATATAAATAACATTGAAATCTTGCACTGCTCAAAACCAGGATTAGGTATTGAGGAAGAAGTTATAGATATCTATGAGAATATGCCAAAATGGTCTCCTGGGGAAAGTAAGGGAAAAGCCTCAAAGGTTAGAATGAAACAACCCATAAAAATTAAAATACGCTAGAATAAAAACTAAAAAATCTAACTAAAAATACTAAAAACTACCCAACTTCCGAAATAGGCTAGTACAGTCATGTAAACAAATTGAATGGTAGGCCATTTCCATGACCTTGTTTCTTTGTAAACAACTGCTAAAGTACTCATACATTGCATTGCAAAGGCATAAAATACCATCAAAGAGAGAATTACCGCCAATGAATAGACTGGCTCCCCATTTTGATTCCGATCTTTTTTCATCTTCTCTCTAAGCTGATCGAAGTCCTCCTCATCTCCAACACTGTAAATTGTACTCATCGTTCCTACAAATACCTCTCTTGCAGCAAAAGAAGTAATAAGTGCAATTCCTATTTTCCAATCAAAACCAATAGGAGCAATGCTTGGCTCAATAGCTTTCCCAAAATGACCAGCATAACTCTGCTCCAGCGAAGGTGATTCTTGAATACTCAGGGATTGATCTGTTTTTGGACCATAACTAGCCAAGAACCATAAAACTACAGAAATTATCAAAATAATCTTACCCGCTTCAGTCACAAAACTTCTTGATTTCTGCCAACAATTCACCCAAATATTACCCCACCTTGGAGAGTGATAAACAGGTAATTCCATGATAAAGTAAGAAGGAATATTGTACTTGATGAACCATTTGAAAATAACTGCAGCAATAAGGGCAGCAACAGTCCCGAGCACATACATTGATAACATAACAAGAGCCTGGAGACTAATGAATCCAATAACTGGTGTATTGGGAATTGCCATTGAAATTAATAGTGTATATACTGGTAAACGTGCTGAGCAACTCATCAGTGGAGTTACCATTATTGTTATCAAACGATCTTTCCAATTTTCGATGTTACGGGTACTCATTATGGCGGGAATGGCACAAGCTGCTCCACTCAAAAGAGGGACAACAGACTTTCCACTTAGACCAAGACCCCGCAGCATTTTATCCATTATAAAACTAACTCTGGCCATGTAGCCTGTATCCTCTAACAAACTCATAAAGAAGAAAAGAATAGCAATTTGAGGAACAAAAACAACCACTCCAGCAATTCCTGCTACTAACCCATGAATGATTAATTTTTTTACCCATCCGTCTGGTAAAACATTTGCCAAATACTCACTCAGCATTCCAAAACCATTTTCTATCCAATCCATTGGATATGAAGCTAATGTGAATACACTTTGAAAAATAAAGAGTAATACCAATAAAAAGATCAAATAACCAAGGATTGGATGAGTAGCAAACGCATCAATTTTGCCTGTAATTAGCTCTCTTTTGGTCTTGATTTTAGTTGTCTTATTAAGCAATTTCCCAATCGAATCGTAATGTGACTCGTGTGTATGATCATTCTCAGAACCAAATTGATAATGCGGTACAAATTGATCTTCAAAAAGTGCTTCCTTTAGTGTATTAACTCCCTCTCCAGTTCTTGCATTAATTTTAAAAACTCGAATTCCTAACTCTTTTTCTAAACGTTCAACATCAATTTCAAACCCCTTAAAATCAGCTATGTCAGTCATGTTCAATGCAAGAATCATCGGGATTCCGTGCTGGGATAATTGACTGAAATAAAACAAATTACGCTTCAAGTTAGAAGCATCTGCTATATATAATATCGTATTGGGTGGAGGGTCTTCAAAAAATACACGGATAGCTTCCTTTTCATCCAAGCTTTTAGGATTAAAGGAATATGTCCCAGGAGTATCTATCAGCTCAATTTTTTGTTTACCCTTAGAAACCGTACCTACCTTATTTTCAATTGTTGTACCAGGAACATTAGTGATCTTTTGTTTTAACTTAGTTAAGTTATTGAATAATGAAGACTTCCCACAATTTGGATTTCCGACAAGAACAATTTTAAAAGGCTTATTCTCCATTAATTAACTATTGAAAAGTGGATTCAAAAGATTTACCTGCACACTATGTGCTTCATTTTTTCGCATACTCAAAGTATATTCTTCCAATTCAAATGCGATAGGATCTCCAAAAGGTGCCTTCATAATTGGCTTAACTAAAACGCCAGCAATACACCCCATTTCTTGAAGTTTCTCTTTGTATGGCGATTCCTCAATTGAAGAAATTCTAGCAATGCTCCCAATAGGTAATTCAGTCAGTCTCAAAACGTGATTACAAAGATGTGTTTTTATTTGGATTAATTAAATATAAGGGTTAAATCTCACCAATTTATCAATTGTATGACTTTATCCTTTAGCCTACTTTTGGCCATAAAATTTTGTTCCAAGTTTTCATTGAATGGAATGGGAGTGTCTAAGCTACAAACCCGCATCACAGGTGCATCCAAATGTTGGAAACAATGTTCACCGATCCAAGCCGAAATTTCACCTCCAATACCTCCTTGTTCTGTATCCTCATGCACTACAATCACTTTACCTGTTGATTTAACTCCCTCCTCAACTAGCTCTTTATCCCATGGAACTAAAGTGCGTAAATCAATCAAAGTAGCATCAATATTCAACTCGTCAATCACCTCCATGCACCAATGAACACCCAATCCATAACTGATAAATGTAATCTCTTCTCCTTCTAAAAGAGTTTTTGCTTTACCAATAGCAATAGTATATTCTTGTGTATGGACATCTTCACGAATGCTTCTATAAAGTCCCTTGTGTTCAAAGAAAAGAACTGGATTTGGATCTTCAAACGAAGCTAATAATAAACCCTTGGCATCAGATGGAGTACTTGGATATACAATTTTTAAGCCTGGAATATGAAAAAACCAAGCTTCATTACTCTGACTGTGAAATGGCCCTGCTGCAGCTCCTCCTCCAGTGGGCATTCTAATGACAACATCACTATTCTGCCCCCAGCGATAATGAGTTTTTGCCAGATTATTAGCTATTTGGTTAAAACCACAACTAACAAAATCAGCAAACTGCATTTCAACCATTGCTTTCTTACCGCCAATTGTCAATCCAAGAGCTGCTCCTAATGGTGCAGCTTCACTAATTGGTGTATTTCTTACCCGGCTCTCCCCAAACTCTTCTACAAAACCCTCGGTAATTTTAAATACCCCACCATATGATCCAATATCTTGCCCCATAAATATCAAATTATCATACTTTTTCATCGCTATTTTTAAGGCCTCTTGAATAGCATCTATAAATCGAAATTCTTTGGTCTCACCATGAGGGGTAATTTTAATTGGAAGATACTCTCTGAAAAGATCATTTAATTCATTTTGACTGGTTACTTCCAATGAATCTATCTTACTAAAGACTGAAGCAGCCTCAGAAATTTCTTCAAAAATTTGTTCTTTTATCTGCTGAATCTGACCATCAATCAGTATATTATTGTCAACTAAATAATTTTCATAATTGAGAATTGGATCCTTTTTTTTCCATTCATCCATGAGCTCTTTGGAAACATACTTTGTTCCACTTGCCTCTTCGTGTCCACGCATTCTAAATGTCTTGCATTCTAATAAAAATGGTCGAGGATTTTTTCTCAAATCTGCTGCGATAGATGACACCTCATGAAAAACTTCAAGGATGTTATTCCCATCTATTATCTTACTATCAATTCCATAACCAATTGCTTTGTCTGCAATATGATTGCACCTGAATTGGTCTTGACTTGGGGTACTTAAACCATATCCGTTATTTTCAATTAGAAAGATTACAGGTAAATCCCAAACAGCTGCCAAATTAATGGCTTCATGAAACTCACCTTCACTGGTACCACCATCACCGCTAAAAGCTAGACTCACTTTTTGTTTACCATCTAATTTGTGAGCAAGAGACACCCCATCTGCAACACTCAACATAGACCCTAAATGGGAGATCATTCCAATAATATGATAATCTAATGTACCAAAGTGAAATGATCGGTCTCGACCTTTAGTAAATCCGTCACTTGACCCTTTCCATTGCTCAAATAATTTTTTTAATGGGATATTTCGTGTCGTAAATACCCCCAAATTTCGATGAAGTGGAAAAATATATTCATCTTGTTCAAGAGCTAGTGTGGCTCCAACAGCAATGGCTTCTTGGCCAATACCACTGAACCACTTAGAGATTTGGCCTTGTCTAAGAAGTTTCAGCATTTTTTTTTCGATCATCCTCGGCCTTATCAATGCTGAAAAGATCTCATTATGCTTATCAGGGTTTAACCCCTTAAACTTCTCAAAATCCATTCCTACGAAATAAATACAATAATTCTAAGTGTTCGAAAGTTTACCTGCCTATTTTTGTTTGGTGCTTTTGTTATTGGATAATTACGACTCCTTTACCTACAATTTGTATGACTACTTTTTGAGGTGTGGTGCTGAGGTCGAAGTAATTCGAAATGACAAAATCAAGTTAAAAGATTTGACTCAAAAGTACAAAGGTATTATCCTATCGCCTGGTCCCGGGAAACCAGAAGATGCAGGTCAAATGATGTCTTTGATTAAAAAATATTATAATAAGCTTCCCATATTTGGTGTTTGCTTGGGCATGCAAGCTATAGGTGAGTTTTTTGGTGCAGATCTCGTTCTAGCAAACTATCCAATGCATGGAAAAATGAGCACCTTAAAATACAATGCGGATCACCCGCTATTTTTTGAAATAAAGCCCCCTCTGCAAGTCTGCAGATATCATTCGCTAATCTTAAATAATATTCAAAATACACCACTAAATTTAATTGCATCCTCAAATAAAGATGAACCAATGGCTATTGCCCACCATACTTTACCTATTTGGGGAGTGCAGTTTCACCCTGAGGCTATTCTAACTCCTCAAGGACTTAAATTAATCAATAATTGGTTATCTTGCATCAAGTCCAACAACAAAAAAATAGTGCAGACGTTAAATTAATAAACATATGATTGCTGCAAGTAGCACTTATACCATCCCTGAGATAAACGAAAAAACATCACCTACTGTATGTATTGAGGTGATGATGGATGCTCAATGTTTTGAGCTCCCTGTCCAAAAAAACAATCGACTATTTGGCTCTGTCACCCTTGATGATTGCATCTCTTCAAAAGAAAAATCTATCGAAAGCTTAATTTCTCCCGGATTTTTAAGTGTTCATTATCAAATGCACCTTTTTGATGTGCTACAAATTTTTAAATCATCTCCCAAGAATGTCTGTGCTGTTTTGGGAGAAAATCAAGAATGGATTGGTATTCTTACCAAAAATCAAATAATTAATTCACTTTCTCAAACCTTATCTATTGAGCAAAACGGATCAATCCTCATTCTTGAAATGGCATCAGCACAATATTCCACCAATGAACTATCTCGAATAATTGAAGGAGAAGGAAGCAAAGTCCTTGGTTTGTGGCTTCATAAGGATGAAGATTCTGCTCGAATTAAAGTAACTGTAAAAACAAATACCTCAAATGTCGAGAGAATTATCAACGGATTTGATCGATTCGGCTATGACATTATCGCCACATTTGGAGACGAAGACTATAAAGAAAATATTGATCGCAAATTCCAATCATTAATGAAATACATTGATTTGTAGGATTTCTATTTATGTTTTGTTGTCATTGATTACTTCAATGACCCTAGCCTCTGAACCCTTGCCCATTCGTTCAATTAAAATCAAAGGGAACAAACAAACCAAAGATTTTGTCATCAAAAGAGAACTCCTTTTTGAGGAAGATTCTTCATACATTTATGATGAATCCTTTGTAAAACTCGTTAATCAATCTCAGTTAAGAATCACAAACTTGAACCTATTTAATAAAGTGGAGATAAATACGTTGATTGATAGTATTAACCACTACGAAGTTTGCATTAAAGTTGAAATCCAAGTCGTTGAAAAATGGTATCACTGGCCTCTGCCCTTTATAGAGTTTAGTGACCGAAACTTTAATGTTTGGGGGAATTTAAACTTTGATCCGAGTCGAACAAACTATGGATTGTATGTTTTTAATTATAATCTATGGGGTAGAAATCATACCTTAAAAACAAAACTTAAAACTGGATACAATACAAAACTAGGTCTTGAATATCGCATACCATTTCTCTCACAATCAAGCAACTGGGGCATTAAGGCACTTATTGATTACTCCTCGCAAAATGAGCTTTGGTATGAGACTGTTAACGATAGTTTACAATTTTATAAAAATGGCAAAAATGACCTGATAAAAAATACCCAAGCTACGTTAGAGGTCAGCAAACGATTAACCCCCTATATCCGAATTTACCTCTCTTCTCAATACCAACATGATTTGATTGACTCTAGTGTTCCTGCCAATAATTATCTGATTAATAATGCAAGAAATCAAAATACGTTTACCACTCAATTGCGTATTGAAGTAGATAAGAGAAATAATCTTTTTTTTCCAACAGAAGGAAGTTTTGTAAGTGCTGATATTACTGGTTTATTGTGGTCTAACCAAAGTCAAGAGTATAATCTAAGAATGGCTTTTAAAATGCAAAAATTCACCAAGATTCACCCGAAAATTTATACTGCATTGTCATGCTATTCGCAATTCAATTCAAATAAAAGACCACCCTATTCTCAACGAAAAATATTGGGATATCACGAAAATATTCGCGGATTTGAACACTATGTAGTCGATGGAACTCTTGGCTTAAAAGGAAATGCAGCCATTCGAATTCATGCTGTCAGTTCAAATTGGTCATTACCCTTTATTCCTTATAAAAATTATCAAGAGCTACCCGTCAATATTTACTGGGAAATTTATTCCGATGCTGGATATGTGGGTTATAACCATTCGAATGAAAGCAATCAGCTGGTTAATACCTTTATTTACTCTGGAGGCGTAGGACTAAATACCCTTTTTTACAACGATCGCATCGTTAGATTAGAATATAGTTTGAACAGTTTGATAGAACATGGTTTCTTTGTACACTTTAAAAAGGCCATATAAATGAAAGTAGCACTTTACGGAAGACCCATTAAATACCCTAACTTTCAATTGTTTTTTGAACGTTTTGTTGCAGCACTTAATGCTAACGATATAATTTTTGAAACCACTTATTCGTATGGAGAGTTCTTAAAGAAAGAATATGATATCAACCACCCCACGTGCAGTAATGAATCTCTATTAAGTAAGCATTTTGATTGTTTAATAAGTCTTGGTGGTGATGGTACTGCTCTTGACACTTTATCTCTTGTGAGAGACAGTGGACTTCCTGTTATGAGTATAAACTTAGGCAGACTTGGGTTTTTGGCAAACATAAAAATTGATGAAGTTGATAAGGCCATCCATGCTTTAAAGAACGGTATGACTTCTATAGAAAAAAGAACAGTCATTCAGGTGGATTCTAATGTGGACGAAATCAATGAATTTCCATATGCACTGAATGATTTTGTAATTCAAAAACGGGATACATCAGCTATGATCACACTAAAAACTAGCCTTAACGAATCATTCTTAAACACCTATTGGGCAGATGGATTAATCGTAGCTACGCCAACTGGATCCTCTG
>JAQWZS010000151.1 GCA_029253325.1 Bacteroidia bacterium | reverse complement strand
TGCGGAAATACTTATCTGGATGACAATAGTAAATCAAATAATGTCAACAGTGAGTCCTCCTCGCGCTCACATAACAATTCCCCAAGCCAATCTCAAAGACCGCAATACAAATCCTGCAGTAGTTGTAACCGAAATCATCTGTTTAAAGTATGGAAAGGGTATTTTATTTTTCCATTTATAACACTTTCGTAACATAAAATGATAGTAAAAATTTTAATTATGCCTGCATTGACAAATACAATAGCGGAGAACAGAAATCTTCATTCATAAAGGATAATATCATTCACAAAACACTGTTTAGAAGCGGATTAAATTATTTTTTTTGCATCACCCATCCAGCGAGAAGCCTAGAATTTGAGATTGGTTGATATATATTGTTTAACGTTTGCACTAAAAAGTTCAACAAAAAATATATATACTTACCTACATTTGAATCTATGTTATTAGAAATTCCTTTAATGAAACCAGACGATTATGTTGGTTTTACCTTTTTTATTGGCTTTATGGCCATGTTTGCAGCATCTGTATTTTTCTTCGTAGAAAGAAACTCTGTTGATGCTAAGTGGAAGATGTCTCTACTTGTATCAGCTTTAATTACTGGTATTGCTGCCGTTCATTATTACTACATGAGAGATTACTATCTCACACACAATGCATCCCCAACATTCTTTAGATATGTTGATTGGATTCTGACTGTGCCTTTAATGTGTGTAGAATTCTACTTACTAACTAAATTAGCTGGTGCCAAGAAAAGCTTGCTATGGAAGCTTATTTTAGCTTCTGTATGGATGCTAATTGCCGGTTACATTGGTGAGTCTTTCAATCCAGAAGGTGGAAGTACTACTCATTCTGTAACTTGGGGTGTATTATCTACTATTGGTTACTTGTATGTATTACACGCTGCTTGGTTTGGTGAAGTTGCACAACTTGCTGCAAAAAGTGAGTCTGCTGCAGTTAAAACCGGTGTAAGAACTTTAGCTTGGTTTGTATTAGTTGGATGGGCTATCTATCCAATTGGTTACATGTGTATGCCAGGTGGTTGGTTGAATACTTCCTTAGGATGGGATTCAACAAACGTAGATTTATTCTACAACATTGCTGATGCTATCAATAAAATTGGTTTTGGTTTAGTAGTTTATTCAATTGCTACTTCTTCTTCCAAAGAAGCATAGTTAGTTTCAATTTAAAATATGAAGAGGGTGCAGTTTTCTGCACCCTCTTTTTTTTTGTAAATAAATGCGGTGTCATTCAATCGCGTTTTTTATATTGTTGAAACGTAACTTGATAATTATAATATCTGAGAAGGCACTTTATGCAACCTAAGCTTTTAACAAACACACTTGATTTTTTCACCCCAAGTATAACTACAAGAGTAGAACTCCCTTTTTACGATGTAGGTATACAAGCAGGGTTTCCCTCACCTGCCGATGATTTTATCGAGCTTAGTATTGATATTAATAAAGAGTATATTAAAAATAGAGACGCTACTTTTTTTGCTAGAGTGAAAGGACATTCTATGAAAAATGTGGGCATATTTGATGGAGACCTTTTGATCATAGATAAAAGCATAGAACCTCAAGATAATAAGATTGCAATTTGTCAGATAGATGGTGATTTTACAGTAAAAAGAATCAAGATAGATAATGACACCGTTTGGCTGATTGCTGAGAATGAAGCTTTCAATCCAATTAAAGTTACTGCCGATAATGAATTAATGATATGGGGAATTGTTGTGGCTTCTATTAAAAAATTCTAAATGTTTGGTTTAGTAGATTGCAATAACTTTTATGCTTCTTGCCAACGGGTTTTTGAGCCACATTTGGTAGATAAGCCAGTGGTTATACTCTCTAATAATGATGGTTGCGTAATAGCTAGAAGTAACGAAGCTAAGGCTCTAGGAATCCAAATGGGAGTTCCCGCATTTGAATGTGAGAAGTTATTCCGTGAGAATCATGTACACATTTACTCTTCCAACTTTGCTCTTTATGGAGATATGAGTTCTAGGGTGATGAACACACTTTCTACCTTTACTCCGTCAATAGAAATTTATAGCATTGATGAGGCCTTTTTAAAATTTGACGGCTTTGATTTTTATGATTTAAAAGAATATGGTGAAAGGATACAGAAGGTTGTGACAAAAAGTACAGGTATCCCTATTAGTGTTGGTATAGCACCTACTAAAACACTGGCAAAAGTGGCTAATAAAATAGCTAAAAAATATCCAGTTCAGACAAACAGTTCTCATGTAATAGATACAGAACAAAAACGTATAAAAGCACTGCAATGGACTGAAATAGGTGATGTTTGGGGGATAGGATCAAGATATGCCCGTAAACTTAAAAATATAGGAGTGAATAATGCATATCAGTTTTCAAGATTATCCAATGACTGGGTGAAAAAAGAAATGAGTATTGTTGGTTTAAGAATCAAGCATGAACTTGAAGGTGTACCGATACTAGATTTAGAAAAAACACAAAATAAAAAAGCAATAGCCACCACACGATCTTTTGAAAAAATGTACACCAAATATGAAGACGTATCGGAGAGAGTGTCCGCTTTTACAGCTTCTAGTTCGGAGAAATTACGAAAACAAAACAGTCATAGTAATCTCGTGATGGTTTTTGTAAGAACAAATTATTTTAGAAAAGATCAACCTCAATATGCTCGAAATATTGTTATTAAAACAGATTATCCCACAAGCTCATATATTGAGTTAAATCGGTATGCTCAAATAGGTCTAAAAAAGATCTTTAAGCCAGGGTATCAATATAAAAAAGCTGGGGTTATTTTAATGGGAATAAGTACAGATAATAGCACTCAATTATCACTTTTTGAATCGCCCAATCCTAAACATCGAATTTTAATGCATACTATGGACCGTTTAAACCAGTCTATTGGCTCAACTAAGGTAATGTTTGCTGGACAATCCCTAGATAGAAAATGGAAGATGAAACAAGAGAGGTTATCTCCTTATTTTACAACCAAAATACAAGATGTTATTAAGATAAAATTAAGCGGGTAAAAAAGTGAAAAAATAGGAACTCATGAGAAGGTGTAACCTTCTTTTTTCTTGATTAAATTTGCAACAATGATAATTAGAAGCAAAGCCCCACTTCGTTTGGGTCTAGCCGGAGGAGGTACAGATGTTAGTCCATATGCAGATTTACATGGAGGCTCTATATTGAATGCCACCATAAATATGTTTGCATATACGACTATTATTCCCAAGGATGATGGAAAAATTCATTTAGAGGCTCAAGATATGAATGTTCAGGAAAGTTTTGATGCAACAGACTATATCGAACCAACAGGGAAGCTTGCCTTATTAAAAGGAGTTTATAATCGAATAATTAAAGATTTTATAAAAAAACCTTTATCATTTGAAATATATACTAGCGTAGATGCTCCTCCTGGGTCGGGTCTAGGAAGTAGTAGTACATTGGTTGTTAGTATCATAGGAGCTTTTGCTGAATGGTGTAATATTCCATTAGGTGAATATGATATTGCTCATTTGGCTTATGAGATAGAGCGTATAGATTTAGGACTCAATGGAGGAAGACAAGATCAATATGCAGCTACTTTCGGTGGTTTTAACTTCATGGAGTTTTACGATAATGACAAAGTGATTGTAAACCCACTAAGGATAAAACAAAAATATGCAGCAGAATTAGAGAATAATTTAGTCCTATTTTACATGGGAACTAATAGAGAATCTGCGGGGATTATTGACCAACAAACAGCAAACATCAAAAAGAATAATGAAAACGCTTTAGAAGCTACTCATCGATTAAAGAATCAAAGTTTAAAGATGAAAGAAGTTGTATTGACAGGGAAAATGGATAAAATCGGTGAGGTAATGCACTATGGGTGGGAATCAAAGAAAATGATGGCATCTGGAATCAGTAACCCTGAAATTGATAAAATTTATCAAACCGCTATTCAAAATGGTGCCACTGGAGGAAAAATTAGTGGTGCAGGAGGGGGAGGCTTCTTTTTCTTTTATTGTCCTATTGTTTCGAGGATGGGGCTGATTAGAAGTTTAGAGAAATTTGGGGTAACTCCTCAAAACTACAGCTTTACGAAAACAGGCCTATATACCTACACACTTCCATCATGAAATTTGATGTAATTATATTAGCTGGAGGACTCGGTACTCGATTAGCATCAGTGGTTAATGACGTTCCAAAACCTATGGCACCTGTTGCAGGAAAACCTTTTTTAGATCATATTCTTGACGCTCTACCTTTAGAGCACATAAATAGTATCATACTTTCAGTTGGTCACAAATCAAATAAAGTAATTGAGTACTATGGAGAAATCTATAAGAATATTCCTGTAATTTATTCAATAGAACAGGAACCGCTCGGAACAGGCGGAGGAATTAGTTTAGCTATGAATCATGTGACTCAAAATTCTGCCCTTATTTTGAATGGTGATACTTTTTTTGATGTGAATTTTGAGGAGTTTTGGCGAACTCATCAAGATTTTATGACACCCATAACACTTGCTTTAAAGCAAATGAAGTTTCCTGATCGATATGGTACTGTTTTAATTGAAAAAAATACCCTTGTTAAATTTCAAGAAAAGCAAAAAAATATGCCTACTGGCCTTATTAATGGAGGGAGTTATTGGGTAAATAAAGATATTATTGAGTTGCTACCAAAAACTGAAAAGTACTCATTTGAAAAAGATTTTTTAGAGGTCAGTGTATCCAAAAAGTACCTTGGAGGGTATATTTCAGATGGCCTTTTTATTGATATTGGTATCCCAGAAGATTATGAGCGAGCACAACAAATTTTTGCCTAATATAAATGATTGCCGACAGTATACGCTGTTCATTGATCGTGATGGAGTAATCAATCAGCCGATTATAGATGATTATGCTAAAGTTGCAAGTGAATTTATTTTTTGTGAGGGCGCTATTGATGCTTTAAGTCGTTTAAAGACAATTTTTAAACGTTTAGTATTAGTAACGAATCAGCAGGGGGTTGGAAAACAAGTGATGACAAGCCAAGATTTAGAAAATGTACACCTCAAAATGTATGATTCGTTAAGATTTAAGAATTATTCCTACTTTGATTTGGTATTGTATGCACCTTATTTGAATGAGGATAGGCATACCTGGAGAAAACCCAGTACTGGCATGCTATTAAAAGCAAAAGAATATTATCCAGACATTGACTTTTCAAAATCAATTATGGTTGGAGATTCTCCTAGTGATATGGCTTTAGCAGATCAATTGAATATGATGAAGGTACGGATTCTTAATGATCAGTTTGAGTTCGACAATCAGCATTACACTTATGCTGCTTTAGGTGATTTTGTAACTGCATTGTCAAAATAATGGTTACAAAGGCAACTAATGCCATCTAATTGACGTTTTCTATACATTAGATTCCTATTTTTGTAAAGTATCGTGTGGTTTAAGTATTCACTCAAAATAGTTGCTCTTTTTTTGTTGCTTTTTAGCGGCTTTACAAGTCATGCAACTCATCTTCTAGGGGGATATATGAACTATGAATTTCTTAATATAGACGGAACAACTGGTGATTATCGTTACAAAATTACATTTCATGTATATCGAGATTGTTCAGGTGATGTTCAATTGGATGACAGAATAACCCTAGGTGTTTATTTGAATGATAACAATAAAAGCCTAAATCAACAGCCTGTTTTTAATTTAGTCACTAAACAAAGAGTCCAGCCACCAGGGTCAATTGATTGTGATTTTTATCGAAAAAATGTATGTATTGAATATGGGTTGTATGAAGGAATAGTATCATTAAAACCCTATTCAGAAGGCTATCATATTACGTATACGAGGTGTTGTCGAAACGTCCAAAACAATATTATTCAAGATGGTGCAATGCCATCACAAGGGCAAACTTATTATTGTTTTATACCAGCCACAGCATTAAGAAATAGTTCACCTGCATTTTATGGTGTACCTAGTCCATATATGTGTGTTAACGATACCAATTCATTTTTATTTGATGCAGTTGATCGTGATGGAGATAGTTTGGTCTATCGTTTTATGCGTCCATATCAAGGTGGAAGTGCCGCTAGTTCTAGTCCAGCACCCTCCGCTTCATTGGATACACCGTTATTGAGATACAATCCAGGCTATACCTCCTTGTCTCCTTTTGGTGCTAATGGATATACATTTATTGATAACCAAACAGGTTATACTGAGCTTTTTAGCAATGAAGTAGGAAATTTTGTGGTTGGCGTAGAGGTTTTAGAATATAGAAACGGAAATCTATTGGGAAAAATTAGGATGGATCTTCAGATTATTGTTCTGAACTGTATTGCGAATAACATTCCTGATATAACATCATCCAAAGGACAACGATTTGAAATTGAAGCCGGAGAGGAGCTCTGTTTTAATGTGGTCGGTAAAGATCCAGATGATGATAACGTCAATCTATCTGCTCGTAGTGAAGTTTTTACGACTATTTCTGGTACAAAAGCAACCTTCAAAGAGTCTGTTTCTGATCCAATAAATCCTACCTATGAATTCTGTTGGACTCCTGATTGTGATGCAGATCGTGATCAGCCATACAATGTGTATTTTACTGTAGAAGATGATGGGTGTCCTCCAAAGTTTAATTATTTAGATGTCAGTATCAAGGTGTTGCCTTTTGAGGGTGCTAAAGTCATGACAGGACCAACAACTGTATGTAATTTGAGTTCTCATGTATATAACGTAACCGATGGTAATGCGAGCTCTTCTTATGAGTGGGACATTTTTGATGGAAAGTTTATAGGAGATAGTACATCTGAGTCCGTAACGGCCTTTTGGTATTCAAAATCGATGGGTGGCATGATACCATATATTCGAGTTCGAGAAGTGAGTAAAAATGGTTGCCTTGGCGATTGGATACAATTAGATGTTACTATTGAAGAAAGCCCTGTTATTTCTGATATAATTGGTAAAGATACCGTATGTAAGGAAGATGTTGGATTATCATATACAGTCAATGACAATCCAGGAAATACCTATTTCTGGGAGACAATTAATGCTACCATCGGGTCACAAAATAGAAATTCCATTCAACTATCGGGATTTAATTTACCTAGATTTACTATTCGTGTTGCTGAGACCAATCCTATTGGTTGTACAAGTGATACCGTGGAATTAGAAGTCTATGTGATTGAACCAAGTCCGACCCTAAAAGGACCTTTAATTGTATGTCCAAATTCTTCTGGTGTTCAATATGAAGCTATTGGGGCAAGTAGTTCTACCTTTAATTGGAATGTGATAGGTGGAATTCAAACTTCAGGTGGAAATACCAATAAAATTACTATTGATTGGAGAGACGAAGGAATGGGACAGATTACCGTTGCTGAGATTAATAAATTTGGCTGTCTTAGTACTCCAGTTTTTATTGATGTATCTAAGTCTTACGTTCTAGGAAATGATAAGGTTAATGGGCCAAATGAAATTTGTGAATTTGATAAATTAGTACCATATGATCTTGATTCTGTAACAGGTAGTGTGTATGATTGGACAATTACTGCTGGTGTTCAGCAAAATGGAGACAGTTCATCACAAATTGAAGTGGACTGGTTAGCAGCTGGCATGGGGAATGTTAGGGTAGTGCAACGTGCGTATGACCCCTTGAATGACCGTTGGTGCATAAGTCCTCCAAATGATTTATCAGTAACTATTCATCCAATACCTACTGCAAACCAAATAACTGGTCCTATAGAATTATGCCAATACGCAGATACTTCAATTTACTTAATTTCGGGTATGCCTAATTCAACCTTTTTATGGACTGTGAATGGTAGTTCAGACAATATTAGCGGTCAAGGTACCAACTCCATTAAGATTTTTTGGGATGCACCGGGTAATCAGACTTTATCTGTGGTTGAGACAAACGTTTTTGGTTGTAAAGGATATAAAGTTGATCTATCCGTAATCATAAACCCCCAACCTAATACATCTTTAATTACTGGACCAATCGCTATCTGTCCAGAAAATATGGGTAATCACTCGTATTCGGTTACTGGAGATTTAACCTCAACATTTGATTGGGAGGTATTGGGTGCGTTGAATGTTTCAGGCAATTCAACACCAATAATTATTGTAGACTGGGATTTGATACAAACAAATGGTCAAATACGTGTAGTTGAAATATCTGATAAAGGATGTTTGGGAGACACACAGCAATTGGATGTGATTTTTGATAAGCTAGAATTAGATTTAAGGTTTGTAAGTGTAGGAGATCCAGATGATCGAATGATTATTGATTGGCAAGTATTAGGTAATTCTTCTGCATCTTCATTTGAAATAAAAAAAAGAACCCCTAGTGCATCTATATGGCAAAATATCGCGAGTGTAGGTGGGAGTACCTTTCAATATTTAGAGGAAGGAATCAATACCGATATTACTCCCTTTGAGTATCAAGTATCGGCTGTGAATTTATGTGGTACAAACATTTTGTCAGATATTCATAGAAGTATACTATTGACAGGTGTTCAAGATGAAGATTTAAATTCTAACCTCATTTTTACCGATTATTTAGGCTGGGAAAATGGTGTTTCTGCTTACGATTTATTTTTAGAGGATAATCTTAACCCCTCGACTTTATCACAAACTTATGTCAACAGCAATACTAAAATTGTATCTATTCATGATCCAAAGCAGTATAAAAAATGTTTTCGTATTAATGCTAAAGAAGATGTAGGTGAACAGACAGAATCATGGAGTAATGAGGTGTGCTTTTACTTTTTACCAACGGTATATGTTCCTAATGCCTTTACGCCAAACAATGATAA
>JAQWZS010000142.1 GCA_029253325.1 Bacteroidia bacterium | reverse complement strand
TGAGAAATTTTCTCCAACTTTTCTAGCAATGATTGCACCGAATATTAGACCTAGGCCCCAATTCAAAAGTGCAACCACAATAGTAGAAAATGTTACAACAAAAGCAGCTTGGGCACCTGTTTTTAATCGTAAAATAATTTGATTTATAATTGAGTCAAAAAAGGAGGTAAGTGCGAGTGTATGACCAAGAACTAGCATAAGCATCATCTGAAATGCAAATGCTAATAAACTTGAATTCCATAGCCCTTGTTGCCAGTTTATTAGCAAATCAATGATTGGCTTTTCGGAGCTAATAATAGCCATAATAAAAACAACTACTGTTATTAGAATAGCGATACTAAAGGGTGATGGCAGAATTTTTTTAAACCAGTTAGCGTAGTGTTTGATAAATCTCATAGGAGGGCTACAATCTTTTCTAAATAGTATTGATCTTCATGATCAAACATACTCAGTTTAGTACTGTCAATATCTAAAACAGCAAAAACATGGTTATTTCTAATGCAAGGAACTACAATTTCAGAGTTACTCAATGGACTACATGCAATGTGTCCATCAAACTGGTGAATATCATTGACAATGTATGTTTTTTTATGTTGCCATGATTTTCCACATACCCCTTTTCCGAAAGCGATAGAGGTACAAGCTATTGGACCATTAAAAGGACCTAAAATTAATTGGTCTTTAATAACTCTATAAAATCCAATCCAATGATGAGAAAGACGTTCATACAAAAGTCTAGACAAGTTAGCCATGTTTGCAATATCATCAACATCTTTATTTATAAGAGATTTAGTCTCTTCGAGTAAGAATGAATATTGTTTGGCTTTTTTCATACTTTACGAAATTATGACATATTATATGATAGATACGACC
Organism: Bacteroidia bacterium; assembly: GCA_029253325.1. Classification (GTDB taxonomy): domain Bacteria; phylum Bacteroidota; class Bacteroidia; order NS11-12g; family UBA9320; genus UBA9320. The sequence goes on along the minus strand of JAQWZS010000142.1, from coordinate 3,013 downwards.
AAGTGTCAAATTATTTTTGGACTATTATGAGAAATAAACATTTAAGAATAATGGTCTTTTTCTTGACCATTAACATTGCATTTTTATACGGATTGTTATTATGGTTATTTTAATTTCTTATATAATTTTCAACTTGCTTCGTTGATTAGATTGCAGCAAGTTAATGTCAATCTGTGAGGATTTTTTCTAAAGAATAAATACTCAAGCTTATTGAGCAAAAGGTAATTATTCCAAAAGTTTCTGTGATGTCTGAAAGATGATGACCAATAAAGAGCTCAGATGTAAGGGATATTAAGATAAGGGGGATATAAAACCAACGTTTTAATATCTTTTTTCGATGATTATATATCAGTAAAATAATAAGTGGTGTTATAAACACATAATAGTACTTCCAAGCTAATGGTGATAAAACTGGAACTAGTGATAAGGTTATTATGAATTGTTTGGCAAAACTCTGATGACTTTTTCTTGTGATATAAAATCTATAAGCCACGTATAATCCAAAGATTGCAATTAAACATAGTGTCATTATTTTGAACTGGATGTCTGTTAAATGAAAGATGTTATAGTTAAAATTTTCTATTCGTATATGGTTAGTGGTCAATCCGCACATCCAACCCCAAATGGATTGATTCATATGTTCACATTTTAAACCATGAATAACTTGTGTATTGTTCCACTCTTTGAATAGCTCTGTGCCTGTGTTTAACCCAAAATAAAGGTATACGGCAAAAGTGGATAAACCTAGTCCCAAAATTGTAAACATTACTGGTTTGAATTTCTTTTTAAATATTAAAAATCCAAGTAAAATTATGGGGTATACTTTTATACTGATGATGAATGCAAGAATGAGTCCAGCTAGAAAATCTCTCTTTTGAATAATTAAGTTAAGTGTGACAAGGCTTAGTGCTAAAATAAATACATTAATCTGCATGTTACTTAGCTCTTCTAGAAATATTCTGAGCGAATAAATGAATGGTAAAATAAATAGTGGGTTAAATAGGTTTATTTCACCATTTTCTTCTTGCTTTATATTTAATACAAGTTGGTATGGAGTGAAGTAAGAAATAATCCATTTAAAAATTAATAAATTAGTCCATACAATAGCAATTAACCATATGAATCGTAATCCAACGAAACTTACTTCATTAAGCCAGTATAACGGAATACAAACAATTGAAAAAAATGGGGGCCACGTATTTCTAAAATCAGAATAAATAGGCAAATTATTCCAAGCTAGTTTCCCAGCAGATATGTATCCGCCGAAGTCACCCTCTCGAAAAATATCTCTTAAAATTTCACCAAAGATTATAATTATACAGGCATAAAAAGCAATTTTAAATAATAATATCTTATCACTATTTATATTTTTAATTATAGATTTCAAGTATTCAAATTTTTAGACAGTTCATATTTTTAGATAAAAATAGAATTGCACTTATTGAGATTGATTGAATAACTGTTTGAGTTTATTTAAATCAGCAAAAGACCAATTTTTAATTTGTAGTTGTGCACCTTTTAATCCTTTATCTTCACCAAATGAAATGCTTTTCATTCCTGCCTTTTTTGCTGCCAATAAACCAGCTTGAGAATCTTCTATAACAAGGCATTCTTCAGGAGTGCAGTTCAATTTTTCAGAGGCCAACAGAAATATATCAGGTTCGGGTTTAGAATTAGGAGTCATCCCGCCATCCACAATTGCTTGAAATTCTAATACTAAGTCTAATTTATCAATAATTCGGATAGCATTTCGGCTACTTGATCCAATAGCAACCTTTATTCCTTCAGATTTGACAAGAGTATTAAAAGCTTTAAAGTGAGGGAATATCTCATTAGGAGTCATTGTGTCAATGAATTTGAGATACATTTGATTTTTTTTCTGTAGTAAGCTCTGCTTTTCAGCTTCAGATATACGAGCACCACTCCATTTTAAGAGCTTATCCAAACATTCTTTTCTTCCAACACCTTTTAATTTTTGATTTTGTTTTTCAGTTAAAACAAAATCAAGTTGCTCTGCTACCCATTTCCAACTTTCATAGTGATACTTAGCTGTATCTGTGATTACACCATCAAGATCATAGATTATAGCCTTCAAACTCATATTGTCTGTTCTTGGTTATTAAGATGATATTCAACTAACGGAAATATTGGTTTTTTTTCAACTTTACCAATTGTAAATCGATGATTTTTTGCAACCTCTTCTAGTACATCTCTGAAATAATAAGCTATAGATCCAACAAAGTTTACTGGCACTTCTCTGAAGTTGTCATAACACCAAACATGAATATTGATAAATTTAGCAAGACCTTGATAAACCATGTCTTTCATGTAGGGGTGATTTTGATTATCTTTAACAAAAGGCATAAAGCTAGCCAAATATACATTAGGAAACTCTTCTCGATGAATTGAGTTGAAAATGCCTTCTTTTGTTAGATCAAACCTTTTTTGAAAATCTGAGGCTAATTCAGAGGGCATACGATGATATAACCAATCAGCAAGTAGGATTTTTCCAAAATATGACCCACTACCTTCATCTCCCAAAATATAACCTAAAGCCGGAACGTTTTCATGAACACTTTTCCCATCATAAAAACAAGAATTAGAACCAGTCCCTAAAATGCAAGCAATCCCTGGTGAGAAAGGTGTAGTGGCAAGAGCAGCACCTGTTAAATCATGATCAACGTCTATTTTTTCAGCAGAAGTAAAGAACTGAGATAATGCATTTTCTAAGGTCAGTTTTCTGTTTCTACTGGAGCATCCAGCACCATAGAAATAAATTTCTTTAATTTCTGATTTATAGTCTTGGAAAGTTTCGTTTTCTTGAATTTTACTTGTAATGAATTCCGTGCTGTGAAAGAAGGGATTGAATCCCATTGTTTTAGTTTTATGGTGTGTGTTTGAATTATCTATAATTATCCAATCACATTTTGTTGAACCGCTATCAGCAACTAGTATCATTTTGGTTTAATCTAATGAACAAAGTTAATGTAAAAATCACACATTGAGAAGTGAG
>JAQWZS010000123.1 GCA_029253325.1 Bacteroidia bacterium | reverse complement strand
GGTGTCGATGATCAATTAAAAATTCAATACCGTGTTCTTTATTTGAGATAGGATAGTCTTTTGCATTTTGATAGACTTTTAAATCCGTTGCCTGGAGTTCAAAACCTCCAATTTGACGTGTATCTTCAACGACTTTTCCAGTGATGGAAACCGAGCTCTCTTGCCCTAGTGTTTTGGCGGTTTGAAACAATTCGTCTCCAAGGTCTTCCATCCCTAAGATACACTGACAAATCCCTTGCCCATCTCTTAAATTGATGAACACAACGGTTTTACTTTCTCGTCGATTTGCTACCCATCCTTTTAGAGTTACAATCTGACCTACATGGTCTTTTAACTGTTTAGTATTCATTTTGATTATCCTAGAAAACGTGCTAAATTTGGAGTACAAAAGTAAGGGCAAATCCTTACTTTTTAAACACGAATATGATAAAACAACAACTCAGTCAAAAACTCCTTCAAAAGCTAAGCCCACAGCAAATACAGTTTATCAAATTGCTGCAGCTTAATACCTTGAATTTTCAAGAGCGGGTAGATGAGGAGTTGTTAGAAAATCCTGCCTTAGAAAATGGTAAAGATGAAGATGAAATTCAATCGGAAGAATCAGACGATTTGGATTATTCTTCGGATGAGGAGTTGGATATATCTGATTATATGAGTGACGATGAAGGAGGTGTCCAACTGAGTGGAGATTACAATGCCAACGATGAAGAGAAAGAATTCATGCCAGTGGTTTATTTCACTTCCTTTCGAGAGCGTCTTTTAGAGCAAATATCGGGACTTATTAATTCAGAACAGGACGAGATACTTGCCGATCAAATAGTTGGTACATTAGACGATGATGGATATTTAAGAAGGCCTCTTAATTCCATAAAAAATGATTTATTATTCACTCAGAATATTCAAACCACCACGAACGATTTGCAGCGAGTACTAAACTTAATTCAAGGTCTAGAACCAGCAGGAATTGGTGCAAGAGATTTAAAAGAGTGCATTCTCTTACAAATTGAGAGAAGACAACTTTCGGGAAATAATCCAGTCTATAAACTAGCTCATAAGATCATTCATGAAATGATGGATGACTTTTCTAAAAAGCACTATAATCGAATTCTTAAAAAATTTGATATTTCGGAGGATTATCTCAAAGAAGCATTAGATTTTATAGCCAGGCTAAACCCTAAACCTGCTCAATCTGGAGAAGAGGGAGCGGTCAATAAAGACTATATTATTCCTGATTTCATTGTTAAAGAATCCTATGGGAAATTAGACGTTTCCTTGAACTCCAAGAATGCTCCAGAACTCAAAATTAGTCGATCGTATAGTGAGACGCTAAAATCCTATGAAGCGAGTAAAGAAAAATCAGCATCTCAGAAGGATGCTGTGCAATACATCAAACAAAAACTCGATGGAGCTAAATGGTTTATTGATTCTGTAAAACAGCGTCAAAATACCTTACTCATGACCATGAATAAGATTGTGGAAATTCAACACGATTTTTTTCTCAGCGGTGACGAAACAGATCTAAAACCAATGATTCTCAAAGATATTGCAGAGGCTATTCAAATGGATATCTCTACGATTTCTAGGGTAGCAAGCAGTAAGTATGTAGAAACTGATTTTGGGATATTTTTATTGAAAGACTTTTTTACAGAGGGGATTACCACAGGTAGTGGCACAGAGGTCAGTAATCGAGAAGTTAAAAAAATATTGAAAGATGCTATTGAAGCAGAGAATAAATCCAAACCATTAACCGATGAAGCATTAAAGAAAATACTTCATGAAAAGGGTTACCCGATTGCAAGAAGAACGGTTGCTAAATATAGAGAGCAGCTTAATTTACCCGTTGCTCGTTTACGAAAAGAATTATAAGCATGAAACACGTACTCAAGGGAATAGCCATTCTATCACACCCTATATTTTTACCCTTTTACAGCTTACTAGTTTACATGCCTTTGATTGCAAAATATAGTATGGGAACATTGGCACTGGCAGCGGTATGGGTAGCGTTTATGTATATCTCTCTTCCATTGGTTTACTTCATATCCATACGAAAGATAAAACTAGAACATCCCACCATGGATGAGCGAAGATCGATTTATCGAGCATACTCATTGGTTAATTTTGGGTTTGCCGTTGTGAGCATATTTCTGATGCAAGAATACATTGTGTTCTTTTTGGCAGCTACTGTCTTGCACCTACTTTTGTTATTCTTTGCTTTTATTGATTTAAAAGCGAGTTGGCATGCTGCAATATGGAGTTTTTTGTTAGGAGCTGGTTTGATGGTTTACTTTAATTATCAGTTTTCAGGACTAGGTTACCTTATAGAAATAGTAAGCATTATGCTTCTGGTATGTATAGTCCGATGGAGAGCAAATGCTCATACACCCTTTCAATTAGTCATGGGGATAGCTGCCGGGTTTCTTACATCTACACCTATTTTATTTTTTTAAAAAAAACAATGAATTACAATACAATTAACTATCATCAAGATTCAGGTATAGCTACAATCTCTCTCAATCGTCAAGATCGATTTAATTCCTTCAATAGCGAAATGCGAGCAGAGTTGTTAGCGGCTCTTCATCATGCCAAAGATGACAAAAATTGTCGGGCAATCGTACTAACTGCAGAAGGCAAGGCATTTTGTGCAGGACAAGACCTGAAAGACATTGAAGGGGAAGTAGATTTTGCTGATATTTTAAAAAATGGATACAACCCACTTATTCAATTAATGAGGGAATTGCCTAAACCAATTATTGGAAGGATTAATGGAGTAGCAGCTGGGGCTGGCTGTTCGGTTGCACTTGCTTGTGATTTTATCATAGCCGATTCCAAGGCCTCCTTTGTTGAAGCATTTGTAAGTATTGGTTTAGTTCTGGATTCGGGATCTTCTTACTTTTTGCCTCGTTTAGTAGGAAGTGCTCGTGCTTTTGAATTAGCAACTATGGGCAATAAATTGACTGCGGAACAAGCCCTTAATTGGGGAATGATTAACCGATGTGTGTCTACAGAAAATCTAGATGACGAGGTCCAAAAAGTAGCGTTGTTTTATGCTAATGCCCCTACCAAAGCCATTGGGATGATGAAAAAGATGCTAAATGATTCGATGCACTCATCTTTGAGTGATGTGCTAGAATATGAAACAAAGTTTCAAGAAATAGCGGGGCATACTCACGACTTTAACGAGGGAGTTACTGCTTTTATAGAAAAGAGAAAACCTCGTTTTAAGGGCAATTAAAACCAACTAATTACCTAAATGTTACATTTAACAATTAATTCAAGTATAAATTTGTCATTAATGAAAAATAGATTCTTTTTTTCGTTGTTAATGATCACTATAATTTTGGTCACTACTTCTTCTGCACAAAGCCAAATTATTCCATGTGCCACGACGGAATATATTACCTACCTTAATCAACAAGATTCAGGGATAAAAAATACGATTGAAGAAACTTTTTTTGATGCTAAGAGATACTCCAACCTCAAGTTCAAAAAACAAAAAGATACGATTTACACCATCCAAGTGGTGTTTCATGTCTTGTACAATAATTCGACAGAAAATCTTAACAAAGACTATATTCTTTCACAACTTGAAGAACTCAATGAATGCTTCAGAAGAAAAAATGCAGATACCACAGAAACAAGAGACATCTTCCTTCCAGTAGCAGCAGATGCAGGAATCGAGTTTGAACTAGCAAAACTTGACCCAGAGGGTAACCCCACCACAGGAATTATACGAAAACCTACGGTTTTGCCAACCTTCGGACAATTTCCAATCAACCTATCCATTACAGATCGGGTCAAAGAGACGACCTATGGAAGTCCTGTTTGGGATCCGGATCGATATTTAAATATCTGGATTTGCGATTTATCGGTGAGTGGTTTCGATGCATTGTTAGGTTACGCATATCCTCCAACCAATGCTGAAAACTGGGATGCAAATTCGTTTGCAACAAAAAATAAACAGGGAGTGGTTGTTCATTATAAAGTGGTGGGCAAGGAGAACCCGTTGTTGTTAGCTACTGGGTCAAAAACATTGGTTCATGAAGTTGGGCACTATCTGGGACTTCGACACATATGGGGGGACGGATCAAGATTTCAAGGTTGCAACGTAGACGACTTTATGGACGACACGCCCAATAGCAGAGCAGCAAGTAACGGATGTAATTTAGGTCAAAATACGTGTTTGAACAACCCTGGTGACCTACCCGATATGATTGAAAATTATATGGACTACTCAGAAGGCGAGTGTCAAAATATGTTCACAGAACAACAAGTTGGGCAAATGCGTTCCAACCTCACCTTGTTTCGATCAGGGATAGCAACGGTTCGTTATCCTGCACCTCCAGTTCAGGTCTCGGAATTTACGGCCATTTATCCCAATCCTGTGGTGGATAATCTTACCGTCACCCTAGCAGGTATTGACCCAGAGGCTGATTATCAGATTGAGATTACTAATTTATTGGGACAGGCAGTATTCCTCTCTAATTTAGAGCCGATGCCTATTCAAATCATTCAAGGGCTTGATGCTTTGCAGGGAATGTACCTTTGCAAAATTTTAAAGAAAGGCGAGGAAATTCTTACCGAAAAAATGCTTTTTCAGCTTTAAGTTGTCTATTTATTTCTAGATCAAATTGTCAAATTACCTGAAATATTAATAAGGTTAGCAGACTTTAGGTTATCTTTGTCCGCCAAATGAAAGACCAAGTATTTGACCTCGATTTAATCAAAAAAACCTATCAAAACTTATCCGAAAAAGTGTCAGCAGCTCGTACAGTGCTCAACAAACCTTTGACACTTTCCGAAAAGATATTATACAGTCATCTCTGGAATGGGAATGCAAAAACAGCATTTTCTCGAGGAAGCGATTATGTAGATTTTGCTCCTGATCGAATTGCATGTCAAGATGCAACTGCCCAAATGGCGTTGTTGCAGTTTATGCAAGCAGGCAAGACCAAGGTAGCAGTGCCTACAACGGTTCATTGTGACCACCTAATTCAAGCAAAAATTGGAGCAGATGAAGATTTGCAAAATGCTTTGAATTCGAGTAACGAAGTCTTTAATTTTTTGGAGTCCGTATCCAATAAATATGGCATAGGTTTTTGGAAGCCTGGAGCCGGAATTATCCATCAAGTAGTTCTTGAAAATTACGCATTCCCAGGTGGAATGATGATTGGTACAGACTCTCATACGGTCAATGCTGGAGGGCTTGGTATGGTTGCGATAGGAGTAGGTGGAGCAGATGCCGTAGATGTAATGGCAGGGATGCCATGGGAATTAAAGTTCCCAAAACTTATAGGGGTTAAGCTAACAGGCAAATTAAGCGGTTGGTCTGCACCCAAAGATGTTATTTTAAAGGTAGCAGGAATACTCACAGTTAAAGGAGGTACTGGTGCGATTGTCGAATATTTTGGTGAAGGTGCTCGATCTCTTTCTTGCACAGGTAAAGGAACCATTTGCAACATGGGAGCAGAAATAGGAGCTACTACCTCTACTTTTGGGTATGATGAAAGTATGGAGCGTTATCTCAAAGCTACTGGAAGAACAGAAATAGCTGAATTGGCAAATCAGGTAAAAGAACATTTAACTGGAGACGATGAAGTGTACGCTAATCCAGAGCAGTACTTCGATCAAGTGATTGAAATTAATTTATCCGAGCTTAAGCCACATATCAATGGACCATTTACACCGGATTTAGATACGAAAGTAGGAGAGGTTAAACCTAAAGCAGATGCTAATGGATGGCCACTAGATGTAGAATGGGGGCTCATTGGTTCATGTACCAATTCTTCTTACGAAGATTTAAGTAGAGCTGCTTCTATAGCCAAACAAGCAGTTGATAAAAAACTAAAAACAAAAGCACAATTCGGAATTAACCCTGGATCTGAAACAGTAAGATATACTGCTCACAGGGATGGTTTATTGGATATATTTGAGAATCTAGATGCAACCATTTTCACCAATGCATGTGGTCCATGTATCGGACAGTGGGCACGATACAACGACCCAATTAATGCACCTAAAAATTCAATTATTCATTCGTTTAATCGGAACTTTAGTAAGCGTGCGGACGGGAATCCACAAACACATGCGTTTGTAGCCTCACCAGAGATTGTTGCAGCTATTGCCATTTCAGGAAGATTAGATTTTAATCCAGCTACCGACACACTAACTAATGCTGATGGCGATGAAGTGATGTTAGACGAGCCCACAGGATATGAATTGCCACCGCAAGGTTTTGGAGTAGAGGACAATGGTTATTTGGCACCTCTAGAAGATGGATCAGGTTTGGAAGTAACAGTAGATCCATCATCCAAACGATTACAACTCCTAGCTGGATTTCAACCCTGGAATGGCGAGAACCTTCATGGACTAAAATTGTTAATTAAAACCAAAGGAAAATGTACCACAGACCATATCTCTATGGCGGGTCCTTGGTTGACTTACAGAGGGCACTTAGATAACATATCAAATAACTGTTTAATTGGTGCTATCAATGCATTCAATGAAAAAGCAGACACCGTACTCAATCCCTACACAAACTCATACGATGGAGTGCCCAAAGTAGCTAGAGCTATCAAAGCAAGTGGTGATTTTTCCATTGTTTTTGGTGAGGAAAACTATGGTGAAGGGAGTAGCCGAGAGCACGCAGCCATGGAGCCAAGACACTTGGGTGTTAGAGCAGTTGTAGTAAAATCATTTGCTCGTATACACGAAACAAACCTCAAAAAACAAGGCATGCTTGGATTGACATTTGCCAACCCATCGGATTATGACAAAATCCAAGAAACGGATACAATCGACATCCTTGGATTGGATCAATTTACAGCAGGTGTACCTCTCAAAATTAAGCTTAACCACGCTGATGGGAGTATGGATATATTTGATGTGAATCATACCTATAACGACACTCAAATTGAGTGGTTCAAGGCAGGGAGTGCATTGAATTTAATTAAGCAACAAAACCAATAATTCAGCGTTAGTTCTGAAAAATTAATTTGTATTCAGTAACATAATCCGTTATTTTGTTGAACATAAAGCCAAAATATCCTAAACCATGAGTTTACAGCCAAACGACAAACGAAGCAAGAAACTGTTATTTCTGATGATTTTTGCATTAGTTCTGCTGAACGCAGGACTAATCTATCAATTAGTAACCAAAAATAATCAATTACAAAATGCTCAAACAGAATTAGTAGATTCGACAAAAGAACTTGACGATTTAAAAAATATCGAGGAAGAGTTGAGAATAAACTTAGAGCTTAAGTCTGGTCAAAATGCCAAACTAGATTCTGTTATTCAATTGAGGAATTCAGACATTCAGAAAAAGGTAACTCAGATTCGTAGATTGTTGGCTAAAGGGAAAGTAACTCAGGCAGAGTTGGCTAGTGTCACTAAACAAATTGCTACTTTCAAAGACCAAGTCTCCCAACTGAAATCAGAAATTGAAGAGCTATCTACACAAAATCAATATTTAAAAGACGAAAACTATGTAATGCAAAAGCAGATAGATGCTGAGCGTGAGATTAACCAAGAAATACGCACTCAAAATACAGAATTAGTCAAACAAGTAGCCGTGGGTTCTCGAATATTTTTGAAGTCATTGGTAGTAAGTCCCCTGCGTAACGCCCTTGTGGGTGATTTTAAAGTAACTGATAAACTATCCAAATTAGAAAAAATTGAAGTCTCATGTACTTTAAGCAATAATGATTTGGTAGAAAGAGGAGATAAAACCTTGTATTTCCAAGTCATTACTCCAAACAATAGCACACTTCATAGCGATAATAATTCTTCTGGAACCTTTAGTTTTGATGGAGGAGATCGTATGTACACCGTAAAAAAAGGGGTGAATTTTCAAAACAAAAACGAAACGGTATCATTTGCTATTCCTAAGACTGATGGTATGACCGTTGGGAAATATACGGTAAACGCATTCAGTCAAAATCACAAAATGGGATCTACTGAGTTTACGCTCCGGTAATGAGCATTCGAACAGAGAAAATATCCAGAGCCGTACAACGTGATTTGGCACCTATTTTGTCGCGTGTCTGCCGACGTATACTCCCTGGCGAACTCGTAACTATTGTCGAAGTGCAAGCCACTGCAGACTTGGGATTAGCCAAGGTATATATCAGTATACTCAATTCCAAAGACAAAGAAAAAAGCTTATATACTATCGAGTTTCACAACAAAGAAATTCGACAAGGACTTGCTCAAATAATCGGAAAGCGAGTGCGTAAAATACCCGAGCTCAATTTCTATTTGGATACGACCATAGATCATGCCGAACGGATCAATTCACTTCTCGATAACCTATAATCCAAAACAGTGAGACTCTCCCTGTTTATTGCATACCGGTACCTTTTTTCTAAAAAGAAAATCAATGCTATTAATATCATTACGGCCATTGCCATGTTGGGCTTTGGGGTGGGGTCTTTTGCCATGATTATTGTACTGTCTACCTTCAACGGATTTGAAAACATTGTGGAAGGTATGATCAATAATTACGATCCAGACATTAAAATAACAGCAAAAGGGAAAAAAACATTTGTATTGGATTCTGCAATAAGACACCAACTTGGAAATTTAGGAGAATTGGCTTACTATACTCCTGTATTAGAAGAAAAAGTAGTCATTAAATATGACCAGCATCAAGAGATAGCTCGTATCAAAGGAATTGATCCGAGTAGTCCAAATGGTACACTTGATTCTCTTATAGTATTGGGAGAATTCTATTTGGGAGATTCTTTCAAAAACTTTGGAGTATTTGGTGCAGGACTTGCACAAAAGCTCAATTTATTCCCAGGAAGTCCTGAGTTAATTACAGTATTTGTGCCTCGAAGAGATGTGGAGTACAATGTTATGAATCCCATGGCTTCTCTTAGCACTCAATACCTCCGTTCGAGCGGAACATTTACAGTACACGAAGAGGTAGACAATCAGGTATTCATGACTCGCTTAGACTTTGCCCAAAAACTATTATCTTACCCTAATTCTATTAGTGCATTAGAACTTACCTTGATACCGGAAGTAGACCCCATCGAAGCTAAAGAAAAGTTAATTGAATTGCTAGGAGAACAATGGGTGATTAAAACCCGCCGAGAACTCAACGAAGTCCTCTATAAAATTTTTAGTAGTGAAAAGTGGTTTACCTATGCCATTTTATCATTGGTATTGTTCATTTCATCGTTCAACATATTTGGATCCTTAATTATGCTGGTAAT
>JAQWZS010000111.1 GCA_029253325.1 Bacteroidia bacterium | reverse complement strand
AGTAAAAAAATGTCAATTCTTTGGTACACGACAACAAATCATTGAAAGAACATCTAATGAAGCTCTAAATATGCTTAGAAAAGCAATAAAGGTAACTAAGCAGAATCCTTCTGAGCTATAGCTATTGACCGAGCAACCCTAAAACCGTCTACAGCCGCACTTATAATCCCACCAGCGAACCCTGCACCTTCACCACAAGGATAAAAATTAATGAAATCAGGATGAGACAATGAACTTGTTCTTGGAATACGAACTGGTGAACTCGTTCGACTTTCTGGTGCGGTAACTATACCATCCTCATGATTAAAACCCTTAAGTTTTTTGGTCATTTCACGCAAACCTTCTCTCAAACGATAAGTAATAGTTTCGGGATATAGATCGTTGAGGTTTACACTTTTCATCCCTGGATAATAACTGCTATCATTTAATTGAGTACTTATTTTATTTGATAGAAAATCTTGAATATTTTGGGCTGGAACCCTAAAGTTTCCTCCTCCCATCTGATATGCTTTTTTTTCAATGCTTTTTTGAAATTCTAATCCAGCTAATGAGCCAAAACGATCAAATTCTTTCCACTCATCGACTCCTATTTCGGTAACCCAACCACTATTTGCATACTTTCCATTCCGTTTACTAGGACTCCACCCATTGACTACAACTTCTCCATTTTCTGTAGCTGCTGGAGCAATCACACCACCAGGACACATACAGAAAGAAAACACCCCTTTCTGTTTGATCTGACAAACTAAACTGTAACTTGCAGGTGGCAATATCTTTGCATTCTCAGGTGAATGATACTGGATATTATTAATCAACGATTGAGGGTGCTCTATTCTGAATCCCATGGCAAATGGCTTTGCTTCAATTTTTATCCCACGAGAATCTAATAGATAATATATATCCCTTGCAGAATGTCCAGTTGCAAGAATAAGTTCATTGCAGTTTTCCCAAACACCATTTATCTTGACTTCTTTTATACTCCCATTGGTATGTCTTATATCCTCTAATTTGTGCTCAAAACGAACCTCTCCACCATTTTGAATAATCGTTTCTCTAAGATTTTCAATGATTTGAGGCAACTTATTGGTTCCTATGTGTGGATGAGCTTCATATAATATGTTAGGATCTGCTCCATGAAGAACAAAAAGGTCTAAAATTTCTTGGATCTTACCTCGTTTATGAGAACGTGTGTAGAGTTTACCATCCGAGAATGTTCCAGCTCCCCCTTCACCAAAGCAATAATTTGACTCTGAATCAATAATTCCAGATCGATTTAGTTGAGCAACGTCTCTCCTTCTTTTCTTAACAGACTTACCACGCTCTATTACGATTGGCTTAATACCCTGTTCCAAGCATTTTAATGCCGCAAAGATTCCAGCAGGACCAAAACCAATGATGTGAACATAATTAGAATTTTCCGTTGGTTTGTATGTTGGGTTATTTTGTTTTTTTGGATAATCATTAGCAGTGTAAACTTCTAATCTTAGATTATGCTTAATCGACCTTTTGCGAGCATCTGTTGACTTCTTAAGCGTTATTATAGCGTTTATATCACTATACTTATCGTTTAATTTAGATTTAAAGAAATCATCTAAATTATCTTTATTAACATGATAATCATGAATAGAAACACTTATTTCGACAACGTTAATAGGCACAATACTTTTCCAAGAAGTTTCCACAAAGATTTTATAAAACTTCAATAAAACTCACCTTTGGAAAAATTAAAATGAATAAATCAACAACTGAGCTCAATGAGCAAGTCAAACAAACCCGGAGAGATATTGTCAGAATGGTTCATGATGTTCAGTCTGGTCATCCTGGAGGATCACTAGGATGTGCCGAATTCTTTACTGTTTTATATCAAAATATTCTTCGTCACAATTCAGATAATTTTAATATGTCCGCAGATGATGAAGATGTATTTGTCTTATCCAATGGTCATATATCGCCTGTTTATTACAGTGCATTGGCTCATAGTGGCTATTTTCCAGTTTCTGAACTTAAAACTTTCCGAAAGCTAAATACAAGACTTCAGGGTCATCCCACTACACACGAAGGGTTGCCAGGTGTGAGAATAGCATCAGGATCGCTAGGTCAAGGACTGTCAGTAGCAGCAGGTATTGCACAAGCAAAAAAACTTGACAATGAAGACAAACTGGTTTATGTCTTGATGGGTGATGGAGAATTACAAGAGGGTCAGATATGGGAAGCAGTCATGTATGCTGCTCATAATAAATTAGATAATTTAATTGCTACTGTAGATGTTAATGGACGTCAAATTGATGGTGATACGAAGGATATTATGGGGTTCACTGAACTAAAGTCTAAATTTGAGGCTTTTGATTGGAATGTCATTAGTATGAATGGAAATGATATTGAGGATGTCCAAGACACCTTAAGCAAAGCAGGACTGCTTAGCGGAAATGGTAAGCCAATTTGTATTTTAATGCAAACCGAAATGGGCAATGGTGTTGATTTCATGATGGGTAGTCACAAATGGCATGGAATCCCTCCCAATGATGAACAACTTGCCTATGCTTTACAACAAAACCCATCAACTATTGGTGATTATTAATACCAATTTTAATATTTAAGAGTTATTCGAATATGAACGTTTTACAAAAAATACTTTCTTTACTGTTTTTGTTCGTGACTCTCAATGCCTCAGCTCAAACTCCCAAAACAAGAATTCTTTTTGTATTAGATGGCTCTGGAAGTATGTATGCTAAAATGGGTACAGATAACCGAATTACGGTTGCTAAACGCCTTCTAACTAGACTAGTTGACAGTTTAAAATACCAAGACGAGCTTGAACTTGCCCTAAGAGTTTATGGACATCAAAGCATCAAAACAGACCGAAACTGTAAGGATACTCGACTAGAAGTTCCCTTCAGCCCAAATAATCATCTCATCATAAAAGATAAGATAAAGACCATAAGACCAAAAGGGACTACACTTATTGCCTATTCACTTCAAGAAGCAGCATATGATTTTCCAAAAAATCCAAATGTTAGAAATGTCATTATTCTAATAACTGATGGTATTGAAGAATGTGATGGAGATCCTTGTGCCGTGTCGACAGCTCTTCAAAAACAAGGCGTTGTTCTACGTCCATTTATTATAGGACTGGGTCTTACTGCCGAATTTAAAACACAATTTGAATGTGTTGGTCGCTACTTCGAAGCTGAAACAGAGAATGACTTCGAAGAAGTTCTTAACGTTGTAATTAGTCAAGCAATCAACAACACTTCTGCACAAATTAACCTCCTAGACAGTTATGGAAGACCCACAGAAACTGATGTAAACATGACGTTTACTGATTCAAAAACAGGGAAAACCATATATAACTTCGTACATACATTAGATTACAGGAATAATCCCGACACTCTATACATTGATCCATCATACCTTTATGATATCAAAGTCCACACTACTCCACCTGTTATCAAAAAGAATGTATCATTCATAGCTGGCAAGCACAATACAGTAGCTATAGACGCCCCACAAGGCTACCTCAATCTTCAAATTGATGGAATTACAAACTACAAAAACCTTCAAGCATTGGTTGTCAATCCTTATACAAATGAAATAATCAACGTCCAAGATTTTAACGATAAACAGAAATACATTGTAGATGATTATACTATTGAAATCCTGACCCTTCCGAGGCTTACCCAGAAAAATGTAACCATTATCCAGGATAAAACCACAACACTACAAGTACAACAACCAGGGAAATTAAATATTGTCACGCGTGGTAAGTATGTCATCTCTATTTTTCAGAACAAACAAGGAAAAACCCATTTAGTAAAAAACCTAAACCTAAGTGGAAATCAAGACATCACTGTTCTTCAACCGGGTCAGTATCAATTAATATACAGAAAGTCAGCTGTCAAAGAAACCATAAAAACTAAAACAAAAGAATTCACCATCAAATCTGGTGAAATGAAACATATCAACTTAAAATAACTATTACTTAATGACGAATTCCTCACAAGAAAAAAAAGATACTCGATCAGGCTTTGGAGCTGGATTATATGAAATCGGACTACAAAATAGTGACGTAGTTGCTTTATGTGCTGATTTGACAGGCTCACTAAAAATGAACGCCTTTCAAGATAAATTTCCAAAACGATTTTTTCAAATGGGAATTGCTGAGGCAAATATGATGGGAATGGCTGCTGGATTAGCAACAGCTGGAAAAATTCCTTTTACCGGAACTTTTGCAAATTTTTCTACTGGAAGAGTATATGACCAAATCCGTCAATCAATCGCCTATTCTCACAAAAATGTTAAAATATGTGCATCGCATGCAGGTCTTACATTGGGAGAAGATGGTGCTACTCAAAAAATTTTAGAAGACATAGGACTAATGAAAATGTTACCTGGAATGGTAGTTATAAATCCTTGCGACTACAATCAAACAAAAGCTGCTACTATGGCTATTGCAGATCATTATGGTCCAGTATATCTTCGATTTGGTCGACCAAAGTGGCCCATTTTTACAGACCCAGATTCATTTGAAATAGGAAAAGCATTGCACATGAGAGAAGGAAAAGATGTAACCATTTTTGCTACAGGACATTTGGTATGGAACTCATTAGAGGCTGCAAAGGCCCTCGAGGAAAAAGGGATATCAGCAGAAGTCATTAATATTCATACCATTAAGCCTTTAGACAACGAAGCTATATTAGATGCTGTTGCTGCTACTAAATGTGTTGTAACTGCTGAAGAACACCAAATGAATGGTGGACTTGGAGACAGTATATGTCAACTATTAAGCAAAAATTTACCCACTCCCGTTGAAATGGTAGCCGTAAATGACAGTTTTGGAGAAAGTGGAAAACCTACTGAGTTGTTAGACAAATATGGCCTTGGCGTAAAAGATGTTATTGCAGCTGCAAAACGAGCCATAGCTAGAAAATAAATCATTGTGAATACCTTATTCGTTTACAATAAAAAAGCGGGAAATAAATTCAAATCAACGCTTATAAACGAAATAAAAGCAAACCTTCCTAGTAAATTTCAATCAGAGTTTGTTGAAATTCAAAAATTTGACACGTTCAAAACCAATGATTTTGAATGCCTTGTTGCTGTTGGTGGAGATGGCACAGTCAACACTGTAGCAAAAAGAGCATGTATTGAAAAAAAAGTATTAGCTATTATACCACAGGGCTCTGGTGATGGTCTAGCACGTTTTTTAGGGCTTACAAAAAACATAGCAACAGATGTTAAAACTATTTTAACTGGCCATAAAATTCAAATTGATACAGCAGATATTTCTGATCATTTTTTTGTTAATGTAGCCGGCACTGGATTTGAGGCAGAAGTAGCTGATACATTTGATAAAGCTGGTATTCGTGGAATATTAGGTTACGTCAAAACTATAGTAAAATTATTTTATCATAAACAGGAAGAATATGTTTCGTTAACGCTATCCAATACAACGATTAAACTTCCATTCTTCAGCTTAAGTATAGCGAATGGAAATCAATGGGGAAACAACTTCGAAATTGCCAGTAAGGCAGATATTCAAGATGGTTTATTAGAAATTGCCATTATGAAAAAACCAAAGTGGTATCAAATACCTCATCTGATTTTATTCTTAAAAAATAAACGAAAAAAAAGCCCACTTATCACCTATTACCAAGCTAATAAAATAACCATTGAACAAGGAATTGAAACTTGGCATATTGATG
>JAQWZS010000088.1 GCA_029253325.1 Bacteroidia bacterium | reverse complement strand
TGAGGAAGGCTATCTCCTTCAGATATTCACCAAGCCAGTAGAAGATAGACCGACCCTATTTTTTGAAATCATCCAACGAAAAGGAGCAAAATCCTTTGGCAAAGGAAATTTTCAAGCACTCTTCGAAAGCATAGAAGCAGAGCAAGAACGCAGAGGCACACTATAGATCGATAAAACCAATCGATGATTGGCGTGTTTATCTTTCAATATGAGTAAGAATAATGAAAATACACCCTATTACACGGGTAATGCTAAGTTTTCACCTATTCCACTTACGGTATCGTCTCCTCAAATAAAGGCTGAGAATAAAGGCAAAATCAAAGCTTCTGCGGTTGAGACCATGCAAAAGCAGGCCAATCAACAGATTAATATGCTCAAAAAGCAAGCCGAAACGATTATGGAACAAGTCCGTCAAATAGAAAATCGGCTCCAAGTTTCATATGGCATCTATGAAGCAGAAATGAAATTCACTCCCAAGATTGGAGAAGAATATCACTTGTATGAGAAAGACGGTGCTAAAGTACTTTCATTCATCTCTCCCAACGAATGGGGAAATAACATGCCCTATGATCACTTTCTAGCTAGTGTATTGCTCCTTGCTGACCGTACTTGGGAAGTTCTGGCAGAGCAGGATGATGAGGCATTGCAGCTTTCTTCGGATTAATACCAGCTAATTTGCTACCTCAAACCGTCACCTCTTCCAAGATACTCAAATAATTCACGTAGCGTGTTACGGCAATTTCTTGATTTTCAACGGCCTTTAGAATTTGGCAATCAGGCTCTTCGGTGTGCAAACAGTTGCTATACTTACACTCTGCCAAACGGCTTCTCATCTCGGGGAAGTAATGACTCACTTGATTGGGTTTGGTCTGCACCATCCCAAAATCCTTGATACCTGGTGTATCGATAATCTTACTGCCTTGTTCTCCCAAGAACATTTGAGCAAACGTGGTCGTATGTCTTCCTTTGTGATATGATGAAGAGATTTCACTTACTTTTTGGTTGCAATCGGGGAGAATGGCATTGATTAATGTGGACTTCCCCACCCCAGAATTTCCTGCCAACAACACACACTGGTTGCCAATAAGTTGTTCTATGAATGATACATCTTCTGCATCTAAAAAACTAACATTAAAAATATCGTACCCAACACTTGGATAAAGCTCCATTAAATGATTGCGATGAAGCAATGCCTTTTTGGAATCTAAATCTTTTTTATTGAGCAGGATCGTTACGGGAATATGATAAGCCTCTGCTGTTGCTAAAAAACGATCAATGAACCCTTGCGGTGTGTGTGGTTTAGCTGGCGATACAATCAAAAAAGCTCGATCGATATTTGCTGCAATAATTTGAAACTGCTTGCTTAATTTATTTGATTTCCTGACAATGCAATTCTGTCTTTCTTCAATCTCTTTGATGAGGTATTCTTCTCCATCATTATCAAGAATAACCGTGTCACCAACAACTACCGGATTTGTACTTTTTAGGTTAAGTGTTCTGATCTTGCCCCTTAATCGAGCATCAACCTCCTTACCATCAACTAAAACTTTGTACCAACTTCCTGTAGATTTTGTGACAATACCTCGCATGTATGTTTAAAATACCTGAGAAGCAACCGCCTTGGTGCTCGATGAAAAACTCATCGTATAAAAATGCAATGCAGGGACATTGTTTGCTTTTAATTCTTTGCACTGCTGAATACACCACTCGATACCTATCTGACGAACAGCTGCATCGTCTTTTGCTTTATCTAATTCCGTTGCAAAAGGTTCTGGAATATCAATGTTAAAAATTTTGGGAAGATTTCTTAAATGAGCTTTTTTGGTGATGGGCTTGATTCCCGGGATAATGGGTACGTTAATACCTGCATCTCGACAATTTTTGACATAGTCAAAATACTTTTGATTATCAAAAAACATCTGTGTAGTAATGAACTTTGCTCCTGCATCTACCTTACGTTTCAAAAACTTCAAATCGCTATTCATATTTGGTGCGTCAATATGTTTTTCAGGATAACCGGCAGCTCCAATACAAAAGTCCGTTTCGTTGGTATTTTTCAGTTCTTGATCTTGATAAATCCCATTGTTTAAATCCGTAATCTGACGAATCAATCCCAATGAATTTTTATTTCCATTTTTTTCAGGCACAAACATCCGTTCGTCTTTAAGGTTATCCCCTCTAAGAGCTAGCACATTTTGTATACCCAAAAAGGCTAAGTCGATGAGTGCATTTTCAGTTTCGTCTTTAGTAAAACCACCACAAATTAAGTGAGGCACCGCCTCTACCTGGTATTTATTCATAATGGCCGCACAGATAGCCACCGTACCTGGTCGTTTACGGATGCTCACTTTGTCATAACCGCCTTCTTTTCGAGGACGTTCTATGAATTCCTCACGATGATAGGTAACATCCACAAATGCAGGTTTGAACTCCATCAATGGATCAATGGCTGCATATAGTGAATCAATGCTCTTTCCTTTGAGAGGAGGGAGTACTTCAAATGAGAATAATGTGTTATCTGGCTTTAAATATTCAGTTAATTTCATGGCTTAAAAAGTCACATTTAATATTTTTACTTCGTTGTTTCTTCTTATAGTAACCGTTGTCTGGTCATTTTTGTTGTAGGATGATAAGGCTTTCATATAATCTTGAATATTTTCAATGTTTGAATCTCCCATACCAATAATAATATCCCCTTTTTGCATACCTGCTTTTGATCCCGGTCTTTCAAGTTTAACCCCATCTACTCGCATCCCCTCACCGTCGAAAATATAATCAGGCATGATTCCTAAAGTCACTTTAAAATTCATGCGAGAAGGCTCTTTTTTAGCTGTCTCAGTAAAAGAAATTTCACCATAAGTATTCAGTTTTTCAATCAACTTGAGCATGTATGAAATAACAAATGCCTCTCCACCGTAATTAACAATAGATGGATCGTCTGTTGGCTTATGATAATATTGATGCTGACCTGTAAAAAAATGAACTGCTGGAATGTTAGCCAAATAAAATGAAGTATGGTCTGAGGCTCCAATTCCGCTTTCAGTCGTTTTGATTTTTGCAATTTTGCGTTGCGGATAAGATATCTCACCGATGGCTTTGTTCCATGCAGGAGATGTTCCCACCCCATTGATGATTAACGTCTTTTTTGTTGAATCTAAATGACCAATCATATCCATATTCATCATAAAATTCACATTCCTATCCCGCATTAAAGGGCTATTTACAAAAAATTTAGACCCTACCAATCCTTGTTCTTCACCAGAAAAGGCAATAAAAAGGTAGTTGTTATTAATATATTTTTTAGGCTTTTTAATAATTGCCCGAGCAATCTCGAATAAGCCTGCTACTCCACTTGCATTGTCATCCGCACCATTATGAATGTCACCAAGTGTTTCTGCTAAAGATCCTCCTTTTTGGCCACGACCCAAATGATCATGATGTGCTCCTATCACTACTGTTTGATCTGCTTGATTATCAATAAATCCTAGCACATTGTGAGCCTTTTTAGTAATCATTAGTATATCAAGGTTGAACTGAATATTAATTTGATCTGTAGAATCTAAATCCTTTTTAATAAATAAGATAGGGATTCCACTATTATTTAATGTTTTGGACAATTCTCCACTAGGAAATAAATCCTCATTTGCACTATAGTAAATTACTGCTTTTGCTCCTCTCGACTTGGCATAGTTTACTCTATACTCTACTCCAGACCATGAGATGTATCGATTGTGATGATGAACACCACCAGGGATATCCATTTTGATTAAAACTGTTTTTCCAGAAATTTCCTTATTCTCATAATCCTGATGGTTAAGTCCAGCATCCTCAATTCCATAATGAACATTCACAGCCTCTCCTTTATATGATCCTTTGTTTGAAGAAGCACTCAATGGATAGAAGTCTTGAAATAATTTCATGGCATCTTCTCCTAAGATTAAATTAGAATTTGATTTAGCTAACCTAAGATCTGGTGTAGGCATGTACTGATAAAACGTCCCATCCTCTCCAGCAGATTCTAACCCAAGAGATTTGTATTGCTTTGCAATATACTCAGCCGATTTCCGATCGTTTTCAGACGCACTCAATCGCCCTTCCAACTCATCACTAGCAAGATACTCAATGTGTTTTTTTAAGCGTTTTGATATTTTTTTCTCTCCAAATCTTGGCTTTTGTGCCCACAAATTTATTGAGCTAATACTGGCTATTAATAGTAATAAAATTAATCTGATGTACATGTTAAGTAATGATATTTCCTATGGTTTTAATAATGACCACAATAATAAGAACCGCAAATATAGTTTTAAGCCGTTTACCCGAGGATTTTTGGCCCATCGCAACTCCTAATGGTGCAGCAAATAATAGCCCCCCAACTAATGGTAGAAATAAGCCCGGCAATATATATCCCCATTGGTATCCTATCGCATTAGCGGGTTGATAAGAAGCATATAGTACCATCATAGGAATCATCATCAAAGGAATAACGCCTATAGAAATGGATGCAGACTTTTTAATACCCATCTTAAGATATTGAGTAAACAAGGGAATCATAATCACTCCACCACCTAGACCTGATAACCCTGCAATCACACCCGTCAATAAACCTGTTACAGAAAACTTAACCATGGATGGATTGGTTTTTTCAGACACAACAGCATTACTTTTATACAAGAACCTAATCAGCATCAATACCAATAAGAAGATGAAGAAGACACTAAATGATGATTTATCATACCAAGACCCCTTGGCAATTAAATATGATAGCAATATACTACTTGGCACTGCAGTAAGGCAAGTGAATAATATTTCTCTTGGATAGAAGGCATTGAGTTTATATTGTTTATAGGAGCTTATTGCCCCCGCAAAAAATGTTGCAGCAAAAGAATTCGCTAAAATATATTTTGACAGCTCAGGGTCTTCGTATCCTAAGTATATTAATATCGAGCTTAATACTGGGACAAAGACAATTCCACCGCCCACGCCCAATAGGCCACTGATAAAACCACCGACTACACCAAAAAATACAAGGGTAAGAATTAATGACAACTCCAAAATTACAGTGCTAAATGTTGATTATAGACAGACAGATCAGAGAGTATTTCCTTAGATGTATGCCAGTCAGCATCATCATCAAATCCTACTTCAATTTCACCTCGTTGATAGAAATAACGACGAACTATTTCTTGCTCTAAAAGTTCTTTTAACTCTGATTTATGATTTTCTGTATCATTCATTTTTATACTGTCCATAGCTGATTTTAAATTTGTAAGTTCAGCCGAAAGAAATTTATGATATTTATCCTCCTTTGCTTGAGACTCCAGTTGCTTAATATCCTTTTCTGTTCGAGTTATATAGTTATAATCTTTGTCTTTTATAAAGTCACGGAATTCATTAAATAGATAATCAGAAACATTAAATTCTAAAGGCAAATCAATGGTATCATTTTTACTCCTAAAAATGTTAGCGTATTTAAAAAACAAGTGATTTTTAATAAGGCTTTGTGATAGTTCCGAAATCCTTCTAGCTTTTACCTTCACATCTGGATGAATGCCTTCACCATCGATTACTTCTCTTCCATTTTTTGTCTTGAATAACCGCTTTGAGCTATCTGATACTGCCACTGCTTTACCCTTTATCTTGTTACTATAATCTAGACGCTGAATTAGTCGTCCACTCGGTATATAGTACTTAGATGTAGTGATTTTCATAGAAGTATTGTAAGACAATCCTTTTGTGGTCTGGACCAATCCCTTTCCAAACGAATTTCTTCCGACCACCACAGCCCGATCCAAGTCTTGCAAAGATCCTGCAACAATCTCGCTTGCTGATGCAGAATTTCCGTTTATCATTACGACCAAAGGAATTTCAATATCTACTGGAGCATTTAACGTCTTAAAAGATCTATTGTCTTCTGGATATTTGCCCCGAGTCTCAACGATGAGTTGCCCTCTTGGGACAAAAATGTTTACAATGTCAATGGCTTCATTTAACAAACCCCCACCATTGTTTCTAAGGTCAAGAACTAATTTTTGAGCCCCTTGATTTTTTAATAATGTCACAGCATCTCTTACTTCTTTACCAGCTTTGGGAGTAAAACTCACCAATTTAATAAAACCAATGTCATCTATCACGCCATAATAAGGTACATTTTTTTGAATAATACTTTCTCGAATGAGGTCTTTTTTAATCCTACCAACAGACAGACGATCAACTTCTACAGAAATCGTACTACCAGATTGCCCAGTCAAAAGATCATGAACCTCCGATTTAGTCTTGTCTTTAATGGATATCCCATCTATGGTTATGATTTCGTCCCCAGCCATTAACCCTGCTTTTTGGCATGGCTTCCCCTCCAGAGGCGAATCTATGTACACTCGATTCTCAATTCTTCGAATGGATGCACCTATCCCAGAATAAGTACCCGTAACTTGAAATTTATAATCCTCGGCTTGGGCTTCACTATAAAAATTAGTGTAAGGATCCAATGACTTCAACATGCCATCTATGGCAGCTCGTATAAGCTCTCCTGGTTTTACTTCATCTACATAAGTCGTATTAACTTCTTTATAAACCTCCGCAAAAATTTCTAAGTTTTTAGATATCTCAAAGTAATCTCCAGCCTTGAAGCTGAGTAGAAAAAAAGCACCAATAATGGGTATAAGAATATATTTTTTCAAAACTAGATGATCCTAGCGGCAAAGATAACCAAACTGATGAGTTCGTTGAACATTTCATCCATCAGTGAGACACTTATAAAAAAGGGCTATACTACAATCAAGGTACAGGATCGTATCCGTTTTTCTTACTCCAAGGATGACAGCTTAATATTCGTTTGATAGATAGATAAAACCCATTAAACGGACCATGTTTTTTAATGGCCTCCACCGCATATGCACTGCATGTCGGAGAGTAGCGGCAAGTTGCAGGCAAAAAAGGGGATATTAGTTTTTGATAAATCCAAATAGGTAGTAATAACACTAAAGAAAGCACCTTACTCAATCCTTTTAATAAATTCATCGATAGACAAAGTTAATTTTTTTTCAAGTATTTGATATTCTGGCAATTCCTTTCCTAGATATATAACACCAATTGCATATTGAGTATCGTCTTTAATAACTTGATAAATTCGCTGCTTTTGAAGTCTATAGATATCTGTAATTTGTCGTTTAATTCGGTTTCGGTCTGAAGCTTTTTTAAACTTTCTCTTTCCTACAGAAACTAATAATTGGCAAGAGTAGGGTGTCTTTAATTCTTTTTTAAGATAGACAAAAAGCAAAGGAGGTTGAAAAATGGACTCGCCATTTTTTTGAAAAATAGAATCAATCGTTTCTTTGTGTGAAAGTTTCTCTTGCTTATGAAATGTATTGGATGTCCCCATTTAAATAATTTGGGGGATAAAATTAATGCTTGTGACGAGGCTCGTCAGAAACACTTAGCTTTTTACGCCCTTTCTTGCGACGAGCTGCTAACACTTTTCTACCATTTTTAGTAGCCATTCTTTCTCTGAAACCGTGCTTGTTTCTTCTTTTTCGTCTGCTTGGTTGAAATGTCCGCTTACTCATTGTATACTATAATAGTGACTTAATCGTCTGTTTATTCTTTTAAAAGGCTTGCAAAAGTAATGTTTTATTCAAAAAATAACTACAAAGATTTTTAAATAATTATACGATTTAAATATCCCATAAAAAAATCCCTGAGCTTGATTAACAAACAGCAGGGATTTTTTTAGTTTCTAATCTCGGATTAATGCTGCACAATAATTCGTTGTGGTCGATTCACTTTCTGTCCTTGCTTAATGCTTAATACATACATCCCATTTGGCAAGGTACTTACGTCGATAGACTGCTTATTGAAAACACTTTCCATTGACGATAGGACAAGATTACCTTTGACGTCTGTTAGCTCCATATTGGCTGGCTCAGAACTAGGCAGCTGAACATGAATAACGTCCTGAGCAGGATTAGGATAAACCAGTGGAGAGAATTCCACAAAATCTTGAACCGATGCGGCATCCTCCTCACTCAGCCATCTAGCAGTAGCTGTAGAGATATTATTAGTCGAATCTGTATCTATAATGGGGTCATCATTTTCACTATTTCTAGTAAGATAGCTTTCAACTACTACGGTTATGTTTTTAGAATCTTCAATTGTTAAACCACCTGCTGTGAACTCTGAACCAATTCTATAGATATCAGAAGAACCTATCTCGTACCTTATATTGCTTGGTATAAAACCAGAGGAGGGTAAAGTAATGATTAATTCTTGAGATTCTGAATCTAAAATAAGAACACGATAAATTAGCTTATCCCCTACCTGAACTGACCCCTCTAAAATTTGACAGTCAAACTCTACCGCAAATGTGGTCGACCCATCGGGAGCAGATTTAAAATTATCGGGTTGATGTAATGCTACTGCCCAGTCTTTTTGAGCAAATGAACTAGAAAAAATAGTAAATAATAATACGGTGGTAATAAATGTTGTTTTCATGATTAAGAAAATTAAAATGTGTTATAAAAAGTTTAAATATGTATACCGCAAATATACCGAGCACTGCCCCAAGGCAAGTTGTCCTTTATCGAACTTTATAAGCGTTTAATCCATTAAAAGATGTTACTACATCTAACTCGCCATAAAATCCTCGATATCCGAAATTTCAACTGGCATTCCTACCTCATCCATCATGTCCACAGGACCATTTTCGGTGATGAGTATTTGATTCTCAATTCGCACGCCAATCCCTTCTTCTTGAATGTATATCCCAGGCTCACAACTGAATGTCATGCCAACTTCCATAGGCTCATATCTCATACCGCTATCGTGCACATCTACCCCTAAAAAATGAGAAGTACCGTGCATAAAGTACTTTTTCAATGCTGGCCATGATGGATCTTGGTTTTTGATATCCTCTTTGGTCAATAGGCCCAAACCGATTAATTCATCTTCAATCAAGCCTTCAACCTCTTTCTGATATTCCATCAACATGGTTCCTGGCACTAATTTTTCTCGGGCTTGTTTCATCACACGAAGTGTTGCACTATAAACATCTGCTTGACGAGAGGAAAATTTACCGTTTGCAGGCAAGCATCGTGTCATATCACTAGCATAATTAGCATAATCTACCCCACAATCGATGAGAACTAAATCTCCGTCATTTACTTGCTTGTTATTTTCAATGTAATGTAAGGTACAGGCAGATAAACCACTTGCGACTATCGGCTCAAAGGAAAATCCATTGGCTCTATTTCGAGTAAACTCGTGTATCAATTCCGCTTCAATCTCATGCTCCCATACACCAGGCCTGGTAAATTTCATAACACGTTCCCATCCCAACTTAGATATTTGCACAGACTCCTTCATCACTTCAAGCTCAAAAGCAGTTTTTACACTGCGTAAACGTTGTAATATTTTCCCTGCTCGTTTGTACGTATGCAATGGATATAGTTTTTGTATTTCATGAACGAAATCAATTGCCTTTGCTGGACTCTTCGGAGAAAATCGATCATTCTCATTCAATGGAAGATATATATTATCTGCCATATTAATGATAGGTCTCAACTGCTGCATATAATTCCCATTCCAATAGATAGAATTGATACCACTAGTGGCAGTCGCATCCTTTTTGGTGTATTTATAACCATCCCAAACTGCAATCATTTCATTGGTCTCTACCAAAAAAAGGCATGCTCTATATTCTGGTATTGGGCAATCAGGGTACAAGACCAATATACTGTCTTCTTGATCCATACCACTCAACCAAAAAATATCGGAGTTTTGCTTAAACTTATAAGTCATATCGCCATTCCAACTGTATTGGTAGTTGCTATGAAAAATAGCTATACTGTTAGGCTCCATTTGAGCAATAAAACGATTTCGATTCTGGATAAATAGTTGTGGGTTGAGTGCTTTGTACTTCATAATATGTTTGCAAACTTAAGAATTTGCTAGATAAGAATCCCAATGGACCCATAATTGATAGGGCTCCATCTTGTTTTGAACTTCAAATTGATACATTTGTGTTTTATCAATTACCATGTCAGAATCAATCCAAAAACTACTGAATAACTTGAATGTTGCATCCAAAAATGCAAGTATATGCACTGGAACTCAATGGATCAACTCATCAAATACAGAGACTAAAGAAGTACATACACCAATGGATGGGTCCAAGCTAGGAGAGGTAGTTTATGCTAATGAACAGGATTATGAAAAGGTGATTTTGCAAGCACAAGAAGCTGCCAAATATTGGAAAACTGTTCCAGCTCCTGAACGCGGGTCAATTGTAAGACAATACGGTTTAAAGCTAAGAGCCCACAAGGAAGACTTGGGGAAATTGGTAAGCCTAGAAATGGGAAAAAGCTACCAAGAAGGATTAGGAGAAGTCCAGGAAATGATTGATATCTGTGATTTTGCTGTAGGACTATCTAGACAACTGTATGGTCTTACCATGCACAGTGAGCGACCAAATCATCGCATGTATGAACAGTGGCACCCATTGGGTATTATTGGAATTATTTCTGCATTTAATTTTCCAGTAGCTGTATGGGCATGGAACAGTATGATAGCTGCTGTATGTGGTGATGTATGTGTTTGGAAACCTAGCGAAAAAACACCCTTAACGGCTATTGCCTGCCATCGATTATTAGAAAGTGTAATCACTGAAAATAATCTACCTGAAGGCATTTTTAATTTAGTAATTGGAGATTATAGAATTGGAG
>JAQWZS010000083.1 GCA_029253325.1 Bacteroidia bacterium | reverse complement strand
ATCAGAGATTGCAGAAAATAACCGTAGTTATAATGATTGGGCAAAACAACAATCAGAAATTGCCCAGAAACTATATGGTATTCATAAAACAATTAGCACAGTAAAAGAAGCTAAATTATTAGATTCAGACCGCATAATTAAGGACTTACAGGAAACCTATGAAAAGGTTTCATTAAATCTTGATTCAAAATTACAAGTTATTATTGATGAGTGGGACCAGGTTAAGGCGTCATATTCTAACGATATATATACTTATCTAGTCAGAGGAAAAGAGATAAACGTTGAAACAAAAACAAACTCACTTTCTCATCAAAAAATAAGTAAGGTATGTTTACCTAAGTATGAAGCGTGGGGAGATGTTTTACTTTGGAACCTTCAAGAAAATGTCCCTGGTAAATTTCCTTTTACAGCAGGTATTTATCCTTTTAAACGTCAAGGTGAAGATCCAACTCGAATGTTTGCAGGTGAGGGTGGTCCAGAAAGAACCAATAAGCGTTTTCATTACTTGAGTAGCAATATGCCGGCTAAACGATTAAGTACGGCATTTGATTCGGTTACCCTGTATGGTAATGACCCTAATTATCGTCCTGATATATATGGTAAAATTGGTAATGCTGGAGTGAGTATTTGTTGTTTAGACGATGCTAAGAAACTTTATTCTGGCTTTGATTTAGCAGACCCTAAAACTTCGGTAAGTATGACTATCAATGGCCCTGCACCAATGTTATTGGGATATTTTATGAATGCTGCCATTGATCAACAATGTGAAAAATATATCAAGGAGAATAAGCTGGAAGAAGTAATCAAGAAGAAAATTGAAACTCATTTTTCGGACAAAGGTACTTCTCAACCTCAATATCAAGGAGAACTACCCGAGGGAAACAATGGTTTAGGTCTTATGCTTTTGGGTGTCACAGGAGATATAGTTCTTCCAAAGGATGTTTATTCGTCAATTAAAGCAGAAACCTTAAAACAAGTACGAGGCACTGTTCAGGCAGATATTCTCAAAGAGGATCAAGCACAAAATACCTGTATTTTTTCTACTGAATTTGCACTTCGTCTGATGGGGGACGTTCAACAGTATTTTACAGATAAGGGAGTGAGAAATTTTTACTCCGTTTCGATATCGGGATATCACATAGCAGAGGCTGGTGCAAACCCAATTACTCAGCTTGCTTTTACGTTAGCTAATGGGTTTACCTATGTAGAATACTACCTCAGCAGAGGAATGGATATTAATGATTTTGGGCCTAATCTATCTTTTTTCTTTTCCAATGGAATAGACCCAGAGTATGCAGTAATAGGTCGAGTGGCTCGGAAAATATGGGCGAAAGCAATGAAATTGAAATACGGTGCAAATGAACGCAGTCAAATGTTGAAATATCACATCCAAACTAGTGGTAGAAGTCTGCATGCACAAGAAATTGATTTTAATGATATCAGAACTACTCTTCAAGCTTTGTATGCCATTTATGATAATTGTAACTCTTTGCATACCAATGCTTATGATGAAGCAATTACAACACCTACAGAAGAAAGTGTTCGAAGAGCAGTTGCGATACAATTGATTATTAATAACGAGTTGGGTCTAGCCAAAAACGAAAATCCAATGCAGGGCTCATTCATTACAGAAGAACTTACAGATTTGGTAGAAGAGGCAGTGCTTACAGAATTTGATCGAATTACAGACCGTGGTGGCGTGCTTGGTGCGATGGAAACAATGTATCAACGCAGTAAGATTCAGGAAGAAAGTCTGCATTATGAAACGCTTAAGCACAACGGAGATTTCCCAATTATTGGTGTTAATACGTTCTTGAATAGCAAGGGATCACCTACCATTTTACCCAAAGAAGTAATTCGTGCAACAGAAAAGGAGAAGAAGATTCAAATCAAGACGTTAGAGGGTTTAAATACGTGCTATGAATCAGAATCACAAAATCAGTTAAAGCAAGTTCAGCAAACTGCATTGAACAATGAAAATCTTTTTGAAGCATTGATGGAGGCTTGTAAGGTTTGTTCATTGGGACAGATAACAAAGGCTCTTTTTGAAGTAGGGGGAGAGTATCGCCGAAATATGTAATTAGTTTTAGAGGCTTTATGCTAGTTTTGTGTAC
The DNA here is from genome assembly GCA_029253325.1 of Bacteroidia bacterium. Taxonomy (GTDB): domain Bacteria; phylum Bacteroidota; class Bacteroidia; order NS11-12g; family UBA9320; genus UBA9320. Next base: position 2,664 of record JAQWZS010000083.1, on the reverse strand, counting down.
ATGAAGTCAATTCAATCTACATTTATTGTATTTTTTTTAATTATTTCTAATACTGCATCAGCTTGGGGACCTATAGGTCATCGGGTAGTAGGTTATGTGGCTCAAAAACACCTTACTAAAAAAGCAAGTAAAAGAGTAAATGAAATTTTACAATTATACTCATTAGAAATGTGTGGGAATCATATGGATTTTATCCGTTCGGATACCAATTATAGACATATGAATAGTTGGCATTATGTGAGCATACCCGATGGAATGCATTATCATGAATCCAATAAAAATCCAAAAGGGGATGTAATCGCTACTATCGAAAAATTGATGATAGAGTTGGAGACAAAAGAATTTGAACTCTTTGAGAGCGAAGAATTTGCAATTATGGCCCTTGTTCATATGGTTGGTGATATTCATCAACCTTTGCATGTTGGATTGTCTGAAGATCGAGGAGGAAATAAAGTAAAAGTAGAATGGTTTGGTGAGAAAACGAATTTACATCGCTTATGGGATACAGATTTGATCAATCATTTAAAATTAAGCTATCGTGAACTGGGTGATCAAATTGATAGAAATGTCACTTCAACTCAAGTAGCAAATTGGCAGTCTACCTCTGTTAGAGATTGGGCAGAAGAAAGCCAGAATCTTCGTGCTGCATGTTATGACTTTGGAGACAAAAAGAGATTGGGTTATAGCTATATTTTTAGACATACAAAGACCATCCAGTTAAGGCTAGAACAGGCAGGAGTAAGGCTTGCTGGGCTATTAAATCAAATATACGACTAATGCCCACCCAAATTTACGGCGAGCAAGGCAACGATTAGACCAATTAGAATGGCTATCAGCTTGTGCTTTCCGTAGGTGTGACTCTCGTTGTTTTCAAAAAGAATGGTTGTACTGATATGAAGAAATACACCAATAACAACAGCTATAAGTGTACTAAAAATTTCTGCATAGTCTACCAATTGATTGCCAATTAACATCCCTATAGGAACCATTGAGGCGTAAAGCGTAATCCATAAATAGTTGGTTTTATTTTTCGAGAAAACACTTTTTAATACGACGGCCAAGGCAAATGCTGCAGGTAGTTCATGAAGCCCAATAGCAAATACTAAATTGTTTTGAGTAGCCTCAGAAAAGGCATCTCCCCCAAGGCCAAGTCCTTCAATAAATGCATGAAGACTTAGAGCTAAAAAGACAGAAACGGGAAACTCTTTTTTAAATTCATGAAAGTGAAGGTGTCCATGTTCAATCCCTTTAGTGAAAAAGTCAACGATGATTTGTAAGAAAAATCCCGCTAGAATGTAGTATCCAGCTTGGTGACCTATCTTTTCATACACCTCGGGTATGAGGTTCAGTATGGTGATGGATATAAGAAATGCACCACTAAAGGCCAAGAATAATTTCAGTTGACGCGTTTTTTTACTTTGAAGGGTTAGTCCTGTGACACCCCCAAAGAATGGAAAAAAGAAAAGTAAGAAAAGCCACCAAAATTGCATGCCTGCAAGTTTAATTAAATGTATTCAGTATTGTAGAGCCTTTTTTAATTTAATCAGAAATTACTCGTCTGTATGATCTGGAAGTTCAAAAACTGAGGGATTTTCCAACTCATTGCCAGCAATTCCTTTAATGTTTCCGAAAAGTGACGAAATATTTCCTTGGACTGTCCAAATCTGTCTTTCACGAGTAGCCCAGTTTTTCATCATTATTTTCTTTTCAGTATTTAATTGATTAATCATACTGTCATAATTTTCGACGATTTGCTCGATATTATGAATAAATTCATTACTTGTCAGATAGCTGTAAAGTAATTCCATTTTGTCGCCTTTATTATCCTCCATCGATCGAACGGATTGTGTTTTAATAATCATCTCACGTAAAACAAGGGATAAACTTTTAACCTCATGAAAACCACAAATCCAAACTCCGTCTTTCAGACCGAAACGATCCATACCCGTAGGATAGGTCTCAGTCACGATTACTGCAATATCTGCCTTGCAGTTCATTTGATCTTGTTTTAGCTTGTTGATCCAATCTCCGGCAAAACTTTTGGTTCGCTTACTTTCATATACAATCGAACCGCATTCTTGTTGACGTTGATTTCTAACTACTTGAATACAATCTGCACCGCGAACTCCTTTGGGTACTTCTTTAATTACATCAAAAGGATAGCTGGTAGCGAGTAAGTTTTCCAGTGCCAATTCTTGGACCTCACCTTGAAGCTGCATGCTACCTTGTTCGGCTTTGCGTTTCATTTCTTCGGCGAGTTTTTTGTTGTCTTCAATTTGTTTGAGCAACTTTATTTTTTCGAGTTCGAATTCATCCCGTTCTTTTGCCCGTGCTTTTTGAATAATTTCCTGCTCTTTTTCGAGCATTTTTTTATCGATATCAAGTTGTATGTTTTCAGCTTTTTCTTGAAGCTCTCTTTCTTTTCTTTTGAGTTCTACCTCATTGATTCTCAGTTTTTTATTGTCTTCCTTTCGTTGATCGTTTTCTTCTTTTAATGATCGGATTTGCTCTTCAAAGGATTCAAGTGTTTGTTTTTTTATGCTTTCTTTTTCTTTGAGCAATTGCTGTTTTAGTTTTTCTTGAAACAGTTCATTTTCCTTTTTCTTTTTTTGTTCAAATGCCTCTACCTCCTTGTTGAGTTTTGCTTGCTCTGTTTGAAATCGA
>JAQWZS010000066.1 GCA_029253325.1 Bacteroidia bacterium | reverse complement strand
CATCACGGCAATGATTGAAAACCCAAAACTCATGGAAAGACCTATTGTTGAAACTAAGGACAAAGCAATTGTCTGCAGACCTCCAGAGCTCGTAATGAAACTTATCTAAATCTTACCAGATTTGATATGAACATCCCGTTGAGGAAATGGCATCTCTATTTGATGACTATCGAGTGCTTTCTTTACCGCCTCATTTGCCGCAAAATATGCCTCCATGTAATCGACTGACTTTGCATATGGCCTGAAAGCAATATTTACCGAACTATCTCCAAAACCCAAAACACCAATAAATGGCTCTGGCTCATCTAGGATTATGGGCACAGCATGTAATGCATCAGATATCACTTTTTTTGCTTTATCTATATCTTGATCATATGCAATACCAACTGAAAGATCAATTCTTCGATTGTTCTCTTTGGTATAATTTAGCACCTTATTGTTGGCAACTTGACCGTTGGGAAGAACCGCAGTATTATCATCTGGGGTTGAAATAATAGTGTAAAGGATGGTAATCGACTGAACGGTTCCTTTGATCCCATCTATTTCAATCACATCTCCTACTCTGAAAGGCTTAAAAAATAAAATAACAACTCCACCAGCAAAATGCGATAAGCTCCCCTGAAGTGCTAACCCAATAGCTAATGACCCTGCTCCAAGCATAGCTACAAAACTCGAAGTTGCAATACCCATGATAGAGGCAACACTAACAAGAAGTAACACCCTAAGTGAAAATTTTGTAACACTACACAAGAAAGGAACTAATGTAATCTCTACGGATGTGGCTTTTAATTTTCGCTCTAACCACTTGGTGAATCTACCAACAAACCACCAACCTCCAAATAGTAAAAAAAGCCCGATCGCTAACTTTGGCAAATAATCGGTAGCCATAGAAGCAAATGCCTCAAAACTTTCCTGAATTTGTTCTTTATTCATGTATGTACATGCAATTTTAACAAAATATGAACAAATATTACCACCTGAAGCTATAGATTAGAAATACACAATTATCTTCGCTGTTTCATATTATCATGAAGATATCCTACAACTGGCTTAAGCAACTGATAAATATCGACTTACCATTAGAAGAAGTTTGTGAAAAACTTACCATGAGCGGACTTGAGGTAGAGCACATCATCGAGACAGAATCGATCAAAGGTGGACTCAAAAATCTAATTGTTGGTGAAGTGATGTCTAAAACTAAACATCCAAATGCAGACTCTTTGAATTTAACGACTGTTGATATTGGTCAAGGAGATTTGCTATCTATTGTATGTGGTGCAAAAAATGTTGCAGTAGGTCAGAAAGTAGTCGTTGCTCCTATTGGCACAATAATTCATACAGGCACTGACAGCTTTAAAATTAAAAAAGCAAAAATCAGAGGTGAAGTCTCTGAGGGAATGATATGTGCTGAAGACGAAATAGGATTGGGTTCCGATCATGACGGTATCCTTGTTTTAGATAACCAAACCAAAACAGGTACACCATTAACCAATCTTTATGATGTCGAAACTGATCAACAAATTGAAATAGCCATTATTCCAAACAGAGGAGATGCTATATCTCACCTTGGTATAGCTCGAGAATTACAAGCTCTTACTGGAGTGAAGTACAAAAAACCTACCATTGAAACAATAGATGCACGTGGCTCCATGCGTGTTGATGTAAATATCAAAGATCCACAGGCTTGCCCGAGGTATGCTGGGATAACAATGTCATCGGTAGAAGTAAAAGAATCTCCAGAATGGTTAAAAAAACGACTCCTATCAATTGATTTAAAGCCCATAAATAACATTGTAGACATATCTAATTTTATTCAGCACGAAATTGGACAACCATTACATATATTTGACTATGACAAAATTCAAGAAAACAAAATTATACCACGATTTGCTCGACCAGGTGAAAAAATTATAACCCTTGATGGTGAAGAACGTGCCCTCAACGAAAACCACTTCATCATTGCAGATTCATCTCAACCCATTGCACTTGCTGGTGTTCTTGGTAGTGCAGATTCTGGCGTAACAGAATCTACTCATTCCATCTTTATCGAAAGTGCTTATTTTGATCCTGCTGCTGTTCGTAAAACAGCCAAAAGCTTTGGCTTAAATACCGATGCTAGTTATCGATTTGAAAGAGGAACTGACCCAGAAATGGTTGAATTTGGTCTCATCAGAGCCGTCAACCTAATTTTGGAATTGGCTGGAGGAGAAATTAACTCAGAAATTGTTGATGTTTATCCAGAAATCATCCAACCTCGACAAATCGAAATCAAATTTGATGAATTCAACCGATTTATTGGCTATGACATTCCAAAAGAAAAAGCCCTTGAAATCCTCAAGGACTTAGAGATTAAAATTCTTGCAAATAATGACATTAATGTGTTACTTGAAGTCCCAAGATATCGTCCTGATATTGAAAGACCTGTTGATATTTACGAGGAAATTCTTAGAGTTTATGGGTTTAACAACATTCCCATCCCAGAAAAAGTAAATTATATTCCATCCAACATTGATAAAAACGCACCCAACAAGCTAAAGACTAAAATTAGTAACTATCTTGCTAACATTGGTTTCAATGAAATCATGAATAACTCATTGGTTCCATCGCGGATGTACAGTGAAGAAGAACTGAAAGATGCTATCTATATGCTCAACCCCTTGAGTATTGACATGGACATCATGAGAATGGAATTAACTAATTCTGCTCTCGAATCTGTGGCTTATAATGTGAATAGAAAAAATTCAGATCTAAAGTTTTTTGAATTTGGTAAAACATATACAAAGAAAGAAGACAAGTACATTGAAAAAGAAGTCTTACAGCTAACCTTCTCTGGTAAGCGTCACCCTGAACATTGGAGTATTAAAAACTCAGATCTTACTCATAATGAGCTCATTGCTGTTGCTCATGGTATTGGCAAAAAACTCAATATCTCTGAGAGCAAAATGAAAAAGACAATAAAGCTTGAAAATATTACTCCAAAACAGATGAAATTTCATGGATTAAAACAAGAAATTACCACCTTGAGTATCGACTGGGATGCTTGTCTTTCCAAAGCAAACTCAACCATTCAACTCAAAGAAATTCCAAAATATCCAATTGTCCGCAGAGATCTGTCAATAGTCCTTCCCAAAGAGACGAGCTATGATGATGTATCAAAGGTTGCAAAGTCATCCTTACAACAAAAACTAACCGATATTCTTCTATTTGACGTATACGAAGGAAAGCCGCTTGATGAAAATCAAAAATCATTTTCAGTAGCTTTTTTCTTGTACGATCCCAAAAAAACAATGGAAGATTCAGAGATCGATCATTTGATGCAAAAACTTATTCTTAATTTGGAGAAAAACTTAAATGCGATTATCAGAAAATAATGGAACTACTTGCTCGTTTAGAACATATTGAGCTTAAAATTACTCAAATTAAAGAGCAGAATAAAAAACTGATAACTGAAAATGAACAACTTAAAAATAAAAGATTAGAACTTCAAAGCAAACTAGAAGATGCTGCTCAAAAGTTGAAAAACCTTGAGGAAACAAATAAAATTATTAAACTTGCACATAGCATAGATAATCCAGAGGATCGTACTAAGTTTATCCAAAAGATAGACCGCATGATTCACGAAATTGATCAATGCATAGAATTAATTAACCTATAAACAAACCCAGAAACAGACTAAATGTCTGAACAAGAGATTTCCATAAAAGTCAATATCTGCGATCGGTTTTATCCACTACGCATCAAAACCTCTGAAGAAGAAGGGGTCAGAAATGCTGTGAATAGCATTAATGATCGGGCCAAATACTATAATCAAAACTTTTCGATTCAAGACAAACAAGATGCTTTGTCTATGGTCGCACTTGAATTTGCCTCCGGTCAAAGTAAAACCACTGCAGAATCTAATGACTTTAAAACCATAAATGCTAAACTCAAAAGACTAGAGCAATTGCTTGAAATTTAGAAGCAGTTAAATAAGGACATCTCAACATTCAGTCATTCAAATCTTTTTCTACACCGAAAAAAGAAAAATGATAGAAGCAATAATCGCAATCGTAGCATTGGTTTTAGGTGGGGGAATAGCTTGGACAATCGCTTCCAAGAATTCAAACACAAAAGCTGCTGAAATGGAGTCCAAAGCAGAAATTATTCTCAAAGAAGCTCAAGCCAAGGCAAACGCATACAAAAGAGAACGAGAATTAGAAGCCAAAGAAAAATTCCATAAACTCAAAAATGAACACCAACAATCTACTCGAAATAAAGACCGAGAGATCGAGCAAAGACTCAACGAAATTAAGCGTAAAGAACAGAGCTTAGATTCTAAAATTGACAACAACAAACTGAAAGAAAAAGAACTCGATTCAGTCAAAAAGAATCTGAATAATCAACTTGAAATCATAAAAGAAAAACAACAAGAACTCAAAGATCAAATTGGGGCTCAGATATCTCAACTGGAAAAAATAGCGGGTTTGAGCAAAGAAGAGGCAAAATCACAAATGATAGAAGCTGTAGCCAAAGATGCTCATACAGAAGCCCTAGCCCAACAAAAACTCATTATTGAGGAAGCTAAACTCACGGCAAATAAAGATGCCAAACGAATGATTCTTCAGACCATACAACGAACAGCTGCCGAACAAGCCATTGAGAACTCTGTGACTGTCTTTAATATAGACAATGACGATATAAAAGGACGTATCATTGGTAGAGAAGGTAGAAACATACGTGCACTAGAAGCTGCGACTGGAATAGAAATCATAGTAGACGACACGCCTGAAGCAATCATACTATCAGGATTTGATCCTGTTCGAAGAGAAATTGCAAGACTTTCCTTGCATCGATTGGTTGCTGACGGTAGAATTCATCCTGCACGCATCGAGGAAGTAGTAGCAAAAACTAAAAAGGATGTAGATCAAGAAATTGTTGAATATGGCGAACAAGCCGTTATAGACTTAGGTGTTAATGGATTGCACCCCGAACTGATTCGAATGGTAGGAAGAATGCGATTTAGATCATCCTATGGACAAAATCTTCTCAAACACAGTAGAGAGGTTGCTAACCTATGTGCTACCATGGCTGCAGAATTTGGTTTAGACGCTAAACGTGCTAAACGTGCCGGATTGCTTCATGATATTGGCAAAGTACCTGATACAGATAGTGAAATGCCACACGCACTGCTAGGCATGAAACTTTGTGAAAAATTTGGTGAACATCCTGAAGTTTGTAATGCTGTAGGTGCCCACCACGACGAAATAGAAATGACAAACCTCTTCTCTCCCATTGTTCAAGCATGTGATGCCATCAGTGGTTCTCGACCCGGTGCACGAAGAGAAGATAGCGAAAGCTACATCAAACGATTGCAAGATCTTGAGAAACTAGCTATTGGCTTTAGCGGTGTAGAAAATGCATTTGCTATTCAAGCAGGTAGAGAACTTCGAGTGATTGTAGATAGCGATAGCCTGGATGACAAAAGTGCCGATTTACTTTCATTTGATATATCGCAAAAAATCATGAAGGAAATGATTTATCCTGGTCAAATTAAGGTTACAGTTATTAGAGAACGAAGAGCCGTAGCTTTTGCTAAGTAATTATTCTTAACCAATATCATATCTAAATATGACCAATATCATATTTGAAGTGCTGATTGGTTAACTCAACACCACTTTATTTGCGTCATTGAGTTTTCGGTAGAAATCTTGCTTTTGTTTATCTAGAAGAAAAGAGGAGAATTTATTTGAAATTACATTTTAGTTTTTTGGTTTAGACTAATGTATGGACCGCACCTATATGGTGCGGTTCTTTTTTTTAGTATAATACTTTACTCGATACTTATCCCCTATTTTTGCTCTTGAATCACAGTCAAAAGCAAATGAATAATTTGGTACTTACCAACATAAAGCAACTGATCGGAATTACAGAAAATTCTAACGAAGTAAAAAAAGGAAGATTACAAGGTGATGTTCAATCCATAAATAATGCATTCCTAGTCATTAGAGATGGTATTATTCGGGATTTTGGACCAATGAATGAATACTCAGAAACCGAGTTAACCACCCATGATTGTGCTAATCAATTGGTCATGCCAATGTATGTGGATTCTCATACCCACCTGGTTTTTGCTAAAAGTAGGAGTGATGAGATGAAAATGCGACTGCAAGGGAAATCTTATCAAGAAATTGCTGAAGCTGGTGGGGGAATACTTAACTCTGCTAAAAAGCTTCACGACATGAGTGAACAACAACTTTATGACGATGCACACTTAAGACTAGAGCAGGTAATCAAGAGTGGAACAGGTGCTATCGAAATAAAAAGTGGCTATGGACTCAACATCGAGGATGAAATGAAGATGTTGCGAGTCATTCGAGTCCTCAAACAACTTTCTCCTATCCCAATCAAGTCTACTTTTTTGGGTGCACATGCCATTCCAGAGGAATTTAAAAAAAACAAAGCAGCGTATATGTACCTCGTTTGTAATGAAATGCTGCCTCGCATAGCAGGTGAAAATCTAGCAGATTTCATTGATATTTTTTGCGAAACAGGTTATTTCGATTTGGACGATTTAAAACAAATTATTGAAGCAGGCGATAAATTTGGGCTTAAAGCCAAAGTACATGTTAACCAGTTCAGTAGTTTTGGTGCTGTAAAACTGGCATGTTCATATGGAGCTCTATCTGTGGATCATTTGGAGGTGATGAAAGAGGAAGATTATACGGCTCTCGAACATTCAAATACACTAGCTACGGCTTTGCCTTTGTGTTCGCTATTTTTAGATATCCCATACACCCCAGCCAAGGAACTCATTAAGCGAAATATTCCCATCGTATTAGCGAGTGATTTCAATCCAGGATCTGCACCTAGCAGTAATCTAAGTCTTGCGTTTGCTCTAGCATGTTCACAAATGAAACTAACTCCCGAAGAAGCGTTTAACGCGTTAACTTATAATGCCGCATTTGCTATGAATATTCAAGATGAGGTGGGGAGTATTCAAATCGGTAAAAAAGCCAATCTCATTATCACTAAACCTGCAAATGGTCTTGAAGATATCCCTTACTGGTTTGGAGAAAACATGATCAGTAGTGTGATTGTGTAATAGTTAATAAGCTCTATTTGAGCTTCCTTGCATGTAATAGACAAAGCTACGATTCACTACCTGATTGCCCCCTGGTGTTGGGTAATTCCCAGAAAAATACCAATCACCTAAATGATTAGGACACGAAGCATGTAAATTATCAATGGATTGATAAACAATTTCAACATCTGCTTGAATATCATCTGGAGTTACTAGCAAAGCAATCTCATTTTCAATTTCTTCGTCTGTAAATTGATCATAAAGCATTTTTACTTTATTCTCCATTTGTTCCATCGGTTTTTTGAGTTCCTCTTGGCAAGCATCTAGCACCTTATCCATATAAGCTAAATTATTGTTTTTTTCTAAGAGACTTTTGACAGCTTTGAATGCAATAAACTCATTCATTCTACTCATATCAATTCCATAGCAATCAGGATATTTAATGATAGGTGCAGATGATGCAACGATAATTTTCTTAGGACCCAAACGATCTAAAATACGAAGGATACTCTTCTTCAACGTTGTCCCTCTGACAATACTATCATCAACTACAACTAAAGTATCCGTTGATTTCACTAAACCATAGGTAACGTCATAACCGTTTCCGACCAAATCGTCTCTACCCTCGTCTTGAGCAATAAAGGTTCGAATTTTGGCATCTTTAACTAGCAGTTTTTCTCGCCTGATTTTTACCGATAAAAGCTTATCAATTTCTTCAGGTTGTGCATTCGACCCTAGTTTCAGAATTGCCTCTCTCTTCCACTTATCCAAGTATTTATAGATTCCGTCAACTAAACCATAATAAGAAGTAGCAGCGGTATTAGGTATATATGAAAACACCGTAGATCGTATATCATAATCCAGACGTTTAAGTATTTTTCTGGCAAGTTTCCTACCTAATCTCTTTCGTTCCTCATGGATTTTACCATCGCTACCTCTTGAAAAATAAATACGCTCAAAGCTACAAGACAAGCGTTCGAGTGGTGCAAGAATTTGTTTCTCTTCAAAACTCCCATCACGTGCAATAATCAGTGCTGAACCAGGAGTAACTTCTTTGAGATCTTCCTGTTGTAAATCAAATGCAGTTTGAATAGCTGAACGCTCACTAGCTACAACCACTACTTCATCATTTGCCCAATAATAATTCGGTCGAATCCCATTCGGGTCTCTCATAACAAATGCATTTCCATCACCTATCAAACCGACCATATTATATCCTCCATCTACATTTTTAAAGGCATTCTTGAGGACGTATTCAAGATCAAGATTATTTTTAATTTTATCCGCTATGGCAAGGCTATCCATGCCATCTTTTTTAAAATCGTGATATAAACGTGCATTTTCTTCATCCAGAAAATGACCAATTTTTTCTAGCATGGTAACATTATCACTAATTTCTTTTGGATGCTGACCTAAATCAATGAGCTGCCGATACATGGCTTGCACATTGGTCATGTTATAATTTCCTGCAAGCACTAGGTTTCTACTCATCCAATTATTTTGTCGAAGGAAGGGATGAACATTTTCAATACTGTTTTTCCCATGTGTTGCATACCTTAAATGGCCCAATAACAACTCTCCAGCGTAAGGATAATTTTTCTTTAACCAAGAAGTGTTGGTCACTTTTTCGGGATTTAATGAATGGTATCTCTTATTCAGTCGATCAAACAACGTACTTACTGCACCCGAACCAATAGCTCGCTCACGAGCAATATAACGACTACCATACTCTGGATTAAGCTTAATGGCTGCAAGACCTGCTCCATCTTGGCCCCTATTGAGTTGCTTACTCATCAACATCTGAAGTTTCTTCAAACCATACAACTCTGTTCCATATTTATCCCTGTAAAATTCTAATGGTTTTCTTAATCGAATTAAGGCTACTCCACATTCGTGTTTTATTGGATCACTCATACAGCTAAAATGATGAAACAAATGTATAACTTTGAACCATTAATAAGTTACAATTTTGAAAATACTAATTCTAAACGGACCCAATTTAAACTTGCTCGGCAAAAGAGAGCCAAATATCTATGGTGCTAAGAGTTTTGAAGCGTTTTTAGAAGAGGTTAAAAAGGAGTTTTCTAACCTTAAAATTGACTATTATCAAAGTAACGTGGAAGGTGAAATCATAAATACCCTTCAAAAAGCTGAACAGCAAAATTTCTCTGGAATTATAATAAATGCCGGAGGATACTCCCATACATCAGTGGCTATTGCAGACGCAGTGGCAGGCATATCTATTCCGGTAATTTCCGTTCATATCTCCAACATCTATCAAAGGGAGTCTGAACGTCACAAAGAGCTAATTGCACAATACGTTCAGGGGGGGGTTTTTGGATTGGGAATTAATGGTTATCGCCTAGCAATTCAACATTTGGCAAGTCTGTAAATTTCGTTTTCTTACTAAAAAAATAAGACCATACAATGGAGTGATTGTATAATTTAGGTCGAGTTATCCGATTAGCTTGAATTTGTTTTCTTTTGGCTATAGATGATTTTAAGCTTGACCAGAAAGCAAAATGAGCCTTGAGTATAGTCATAACTAATATGGGTTTACCATCTAATAAAAATTTTAAAGCAGAAATTCCGTCTAAAATCATCCGCCAAATTATTGTAACCAACCAAAAGGGTGAAGCTAAGTTTTTAGTCATTAGAATGAGGTTATTTCTAAAGTTGAGAAAGTATTTAAACGAAGACCCCTCACTCAATGTACCACCACCTAAATGATATACCTCTGATTTTGGTTCTACATATATTTCATAACCTAAGTTTTGCATTCGCCAACAAAGGTCAATTTCTTCCATGTGAGCGAATAAGTCAGCGTCAAAGCCACTAGAATTATGAAAAGCATCAGCCCTAACAAATAAACATGCACCAGTAGCCCAAAAAATAGATGTGGAGTCATTATATTGACCCAAATCTTGCTCTAAGGAATCAAAGATTCTTCCTCTACAAAATGGGTATCCCCACTTATCAATATAGCCACCACACGCACCAGCATATTCAAAATATTGAGCTCTTTTATCATCCAAAATTTTAGGTTGAATTGCTCCAATTTTTGGGTTTGCTTGTGCTAAATTGACCAGAGGCCTCAACCAAGATTTTGGCACTCGAACATCGCTATTGATAAGCACATAATATTCTGCTTCAATCTGATCTAATGCCCAATTATACCCCCCAGCGTACCCTCTATTTTCTGGAGATGTGAGAATATGAATCTCTTGATGAAACTGACTTTGCAAAAAAGAAACCGACTCGTCTGTCGAGGCATTATCTACTACCCAAATATCCATATTGTCATAATCTGTTGCTAAAACATCAGGAAGATACTTTTTAAGTAATTCCTGGGTATTATAGTTTAGTAAAACAATTGCTACTTTGGGGATTGACATAGGGAAAATCTAGTTCTTCTTACTGAAAATAAACTTCATACTCTCTTTATGAACTAGCAAAATACAGAAAGAGTCTGATTGAGCTTCAAACTGTTTTTCAAAAGCACTCTTTTTTTCGTCCAAGATGATTTTTCGAGCTACTAACTCTTCCATGGTACTTGCAGAAAAGCTAAAACTTGTTTGATACTCTTTCTTATCTATTACTTTTTGAGCTATTGCGATTTCTTCTTCGTGAGCTAATAAAATGGGAAATTTAGAATACCCGCCATCAACGATCGCCTTCACAGTTTCGTTTAATTCTTTTTTGAGCATCTTTATATCACCATCCAACGATTGTAAGAGTTCTTGTTCGTTGGGATTAATTGTGTTGTCCATTAATATTATAAAGTGTCAAATTTCTATAATATTTAAATATCAATTGCAAAAAATACAAAATAAAATATCAAATTCGTTACTGAATCATAATCTAATGTTCATGAAAACAAAACACATCCCCATTCTTCTGCTTTCTATTTTCATCCTGAATTCTTGTGATGATAGAAAAAATGAATTACAAAAAATTTCTGCCTTTACCCCAGTATATGGCTCTTTGGATGATCTCAAAGCAATGATTACTTCTCAACCGCCTAGATCTTTAAATTCGATTGGGAAAATTTACACCTACAATCAACTTTTATTAGTTAATGAGCAATATGAAGGTGTTCATGTTTTTGACAACTCAGATCCTACTAATCCTATACCCATTCAATTTATTCAAATACCTGGCAATGTAGATATTGCTATTAAAGACCAATTTGTGTATGCCGATATGGGAGTGGGAATGGCCACTATCAATATTCAAGATTTATCCAATCCTGTTTTGACCCATTTCGATCAAACTTATTTGGGTGAGAAACATCAACAAAGACCACCTCAAAATATGATAAGTGCCTTTTCCGATGAAAAAGTTTATTTTGAATGCCCTGACCCAAGTAAAGGGATGATTATTTCATGGGAAAATAAAGAAATACTTAAACCTGATTGCTACATAATTAAATAACTATGAAAAACCTTAATCTATACCTCTTCATTATCGTTGGATTATGCACGTATTCCTGCGACCAAGACCCTACATCTCCTCGTTCTTCAACATCACAAACCAATAGCAATGACGTAAGTTTTAATAATCCAAATGGAACAGGAACAAGTGGTTCAACAGCAAGATTTACGATTGCAAAAAACCATTTATTTATTGCCATGGAAGATGCTTTGTATGTTTACTCTCTAGAAAAACCCGATCAACCAATATTTCAATCCCAACAGGAATTATTTGGTGTTGAAACTATATTTTCATTAGAGAATCATTTGTATTTAGGAACTCAAACAGGAGTGCTAATCTTTGACATAACAAACCCAAACAACCCTAATAGAATATCCACTTATCGACACATTACAAGTTGTGACCCTGTAATTGTACAAGGAAATTTTGCCTACTCCACTTTACGCAACTCCTCTGACCAATGTAGAAGAGGGATCAACTGCTTAGACGTAATCAACATTGCAAACAAATCTAACCCTACACAAGTTGCTCGGGTTAATCTTGAGGGACCCATAGGACTTGGTATCTACAACAATAATTTGTATGTGTGTGACAATGATTACATCCGACAATTTGATGTTTCAAATCCAACCATGCCTACTTCAATAAGGTCAACAGGACTTCCAAGTTGTTTTGATATCATCGTGAATAGCGATATACTCATAGCTGTATCCAACCAAGGTATCCATCAATACAGTATTGCTCAAAATGGTCAATTATCCACGCTGAGCACTATTCT
>JAQWZS010000058.1 GCA_029253325.1 Bacteroidia bacterium | reverse complement strand
CACAATCGGTAGAAGAAATACTACTTCCCTTTCTAATGAAAAGAAAGAAGATGAGATAATTTCAAGAAATATTAGCCTATTCAAAAAGCTTTCTCCACTTGGTTTGAAACATCCTTATACTTTTTGTTTGATAAAATAAGGAAAGGATTATTTTTGCAGCCCTGTAACAAAGATTTTTATCTTTCTACAGTTACTGGAGAAGTGGCAGAGTGGTCGAATGCACTGGTCTTGAAAACCAGCGTACTGAGAGGTACCGGGGGTTCGAATCCCTCCTTCTCCGCAAAATAGTGTCCTCGCTGAAAAGTGAGGACATTTTTTTTGGCAAATAGTTCATTTTTGGCAAACTAAAAAGCCACGTAATTTTTACGTGGCTTTCTAGGTAAATTAAGGAAGATCAAACCAGATTAGTTTATCAAAATCAGCTTTTTTTATAGGCAATTTTATCGTTGGCCCATATAAGTAAAAATGGATTTGCTTTGGTTAAGTCATGTCCGAAACTTGACCACTTCAAAGAGAGTCTTGTTAATTCAAAATTTTCGGAGGCAAAATCCTCCCAGAATTCAATTGCTGATTGATAACCAATGACACTCACAGTATCAACAGCACTGGAAGAGTGTTCTTGGTATGCCCACCAGCTGCCAGGATGAAACACCACATAGTCTTTGGTCTTTTGGTCGATGTAGAGGGTGGTGCGTTCGTCTGGACCGCAGTTGGTTAGAAATATACTCAACAATAGCAACATAAGTACAAACAGCAAATGGTGTTGTTTTATCGAATGTTGGAGTGTGTTGGTATGCTTCATAATCGAATCTATTGTTTTCATGGGGTAAATTTATGGAAAAGGTATTAGAAAGTCAAAGAGATATTATTGCATTAGGGGGTGGGAGACGTGGTAGTCTCATCACATGGCTAGGTAGCCTTATCGATACTTCGATTCAGTTCAAATCCAATCAAAACAACAAAGCTGTTTACGTAGATTAAAATCATCAATACCAAGAGTGTGCCTACAGATCCGTATAGTTTATTATACGAGTCAAAATTTTCTACATAGAGCCTGAAACCATAGGTAGAGACAATGCTCAGTATTGTAGCAACCGTACTACCGGCAGAGAAAAAACGCCATTCAGAACCTTTGTTTGATCCAAAATAGTAGATGGAGCTAAACGTAAAATAGATGAGAAATACCGTAAGCGAATACTCAGCTATTTTTAGCATAAAGTCTGATGAATTATCATCAATTGTAATTTTATTTTCGAGAGCACTGAAACTATAGTTGAAAGATAATGATAACACAATAGTTACAACTAGTAGCGAAATAACTAGAATAAGAATTAGGATGCTTTTTAGCCGAATATCAAACCAATTGCGTTGCATTTTAGATTCAACCCCCGAATTAAAAGCTGCCAGTAAACTGGCAAATCCATTGCTCGAAAAATATAAGGCAGCTATAAAACCAAAGGATAGGAGTCCTGCATTTTGATTTCCTAGGATATCTTGTATTGTTCCGTTTATGAACTCAAAAGCATTGTTTGGAAGCAATCGTTGAATAAAACCAGTTATTAATGCATCCAAATTATCGATGGGAACGTATGGAATCAGAGTAAATAAAAAGATGATAAGAGGAAAAATAGCTATGAAAAAATTGAATGCCAATGATGATGCTCTCAAATTGAGGTCTTCCTCGAAAAGACCATTGAAGAAAAACTTACTTACATGATAAATACTTTTGCCTTTAAATCCAGGCAGGCTTACATTTTTGAGTTTTCTGTCAAGAAAGTTATCAAGAACTTTTATAAGATGTGTTATTTTTCTTTTAAGTTTCACTAAACGTTAAGTGCAAATAACAAGAATTAAATAGTTTTGCCACAATATATTTTTTATGAAACAAATTCACAATTTTTCTGCTGGTCCAGCAATTTTACCTCAGGAGGTTATTCAAAACTGTTCGGATGCACTGCACAACTTTTCAGGAACCAATTTATCGCTCATTGAAGTTTCTCACAGGAGCAAAGAGTTTGTAGCTGTAATGGATGAGGCTCAAAGTCTAGTCAAAAAAATAATGAATATTGGTGAGGATTATGAAGTAATGTACCTTCAGGGTGGAGCTAGTTCACAGTTTTTGATTGTTGCAATGAATCTATTGGAGACCAAAGCGGCGTACCTCAATACAGGTACTTGGTCAACCAAGGCAATCAAAGAAGCAAAGCATTTTGGTCAAATAGATGAGTTGGCTAGTTCGGCGGATAAGAATTTTAACTATATCCCCAAAGATTATAAGATAGGTGGTGACTATGATTATTTTCACTGTACTTCTAACAATACCATTTTTGGTACTCAGTTACACACGTTTCCTACTAGTTCCGTTCCTTTGATTTGTGATATGAGTTCTGATATCTTTAGTAGACAAATTGATTTTTCATCATTTGACCTAATATATGCGGGAGCTCAAAAAAATATGGGACCAGCTGGAACAACCTTGGTGGTTGTTAAAAAAGAAATTTTAAACAAAGTATCTCGATACATTCCTACCATGTTGGACTATAACACGCATATAGACAAGGGTTCAATGTTTAACACTCCCTCGGTATTTGCTGTATTTGGATGTTTACAGACATTAAAATGGATTGACAATCAAGGCTTAGAACAAATCGAAAACTACAACAATCAAAAGGCTGATTTACTCTATTCAGAAATTGATCAGAACGAAATGTTTGAGGGTACAACTGCAAGAGAAGATCGATCTAAAATGAATGCAACATTTGTATTGAAAGACGATAGTTTGAATGATTCTTTTTTAAGTGCTTGTAATGAAGCTAACATTAGTGGGATAAAAGGTCACCGAAGTGTTGGTGGGTTCAG
>JAQWZS010000029.1 GCA_029253325.1 Bacteroidia bacterium | reverse complement strand
TCCTTTCTCTGATTATTGGTTGTTTCATCCATTTGAGAAGCATCACCAATATTACAAACACTCAAAATTGATCCATAGATCTTTTGAGCATCTGAATACTCAACTTTACTGTAATAACTGAGAATCGATTGTTCGAATAATGATTTAGTTGGTATAGATTTTATACTTCCATAAGTATCAACTAGTGTTACTGCACTGCTCAAATTGTCATTGGCATTCTCAATTCCTTGAACGAGTTTATCAAATAATTTTTGTTTCTCAAATTCACCCATTTTTAAGAGAAAATCATCCAACATATTATATCCAGCACACATTTTAATAAATGTCCTAAACCTGTTAAATTTCAATGAAAACAGAAATTCATAATTACTTTCAAAATCAATTTTCTTCACTAAACGAGTATATATACCAAGAAAAGTGGAAGTATATATTTCTTCTTCACTATATACAATAAGTGTATATATTTCCTTTGAATTTAGGCTATCAAGTATTCTAAAACGAATAATATCTGATTGTTCATGCAAATCATTAATTATATTAACCTTTTTTAAACATTGGTATTTAAGTGCCTCATTAGAGGAATGAGAACCATATTTAACACCGTTTGATTGCATTTGAATTAAGTATGGAAAAAGAGAGATATCTGTTTTTGATATTTGATGGGCTTCACTAATAGATAAATTATTTGTTATAATGTCATTAAGTAGAATGTATGCTCTTGATATTGGCCCTAATTCTTCATAAATATCATATACAATTTGAGTAGTTTGATTTTTACTCTCTTTAATTTGTTTATGTATCGAATTCCAACTGTGTAAATATGTCTTAATTTTCATCGGGGCTATCATCGCAGCCTCATCCAAGATAGAATTACTATAGGTTTTATGTTTAAATTGCTTGTAATTTTCCAAGACCTTAGATGGTTCAACATGAACCGCTTTTAATAAAAATGATTGACTGATTTTATAATCAATGAAGAATGGAATACAATCTAATGATGTTACAACATTACTATTCAATATATTTTTCAGACGACGTGTGTCGTTTATTTCTTGAATTTTCAAGACCAGCTCTAGACTTGGGCTAAACTGAGTATAGAAGTGAATATTTTTACTTCCAACGCTATTTAGAATACTCTCAATAGTCTTAAGTTGATTTATTTTTTGATCAACTGATAGTGAAAAATTTCGGGTAATATTCTCTACTATTTTTCGGGATAATTCAAGATATACATAGGTTGCTTGCCCTGATTGAATATCACTTTTTAGGGTGATTAATCCATCTAATTTTTTGTCTAATTGATCTATTCTTTGCTGTTCATTTTTTATAGACTCTATTAATTCTTTGACTTGATCACTAGCCACAGATGAAAGGCTTGTTATAAGTAGAATACTAAACGAAAAGTAGTAAAAATATTTAGTCATTGATTTTATTAAATATTTCCCATAAGGTTATTCCTGTTGATACAGATACATTAAATGAGTGTTTAACTCCAAACTGCGGAATTTCAATAATCTGATCGCACCAATCAAACAAAGATTCATCAACACCATCCACCTCATTTCCAACGATTAAAGCTATCGTTTTATTCTCTGGTAAAATAACCTTTTTTAATGGTACACTATCCAATGCTTGTTCCAAAGCACAAATATGGCAATCATTTAACTCTAGTAGTGCTTCCTTGGTTGTTTTATAATAGCACCATTCAACAGATTCATCTGCACCAAGAGCAGTTTTACGAATATCTCTGTGCGGTGGTGTTGCAGTTATACCACATAAGAAGATTTTTTGTACTCTAAAAGCATCACATGTTCGGAAGATAGCACCAACATTGTGCATCGATCGAATATTATCTAAAACCAATACAATTTGAGTTTTAGAAACTTTCCTATATTTTTCAACACTTAACCTATTGAGGTCCTTGTTTTTTAACTTGCGAGTCAAAATAATTTAAACTAATTGAGTACGAAGATAAAACACCAAAAAGAAACTCCTCTAATGAAGCAATTTCGAGAAATAAAAGCTTCATATCCTGGTACGCTATTATTATTTAGAGTTGGTGATTTTTATGAATTGTTTGGTGAGGATGCTGTAATAGCATCAAAAATCTTAGATATTGTACAAACTCATCGAAAAAATGGAGCTGCTGGTAAGGTTGAACTCGCAGGTTTTCCCTACCATTCTCTAGATAGTTACCTACCAAAATTAGTTCGTGCAGGTCAACGTGTAGCTGTATGTGAACAGCTTGAAGATCCAAAAAACGCTAAAGGAATTGTTAAACGAGGAGTAAAAGAACTGATAACTCCTGGGGTTTCAGCTAACGACAAAACCCTAGATAGTAGAAGTAATAACTACTTAGCATCAGTTTATGAGATGAAAAATAGTATTGGAGTTGCTCTTACAGATCTAAGTACTGGTGAATTCCTAGTTGCACAAGGAAATCAAACTTATATTGAGAAATTAATTAAATCAATAAAACCTACCGAAACAATAATTAGTAAAAATTATCGAAAGAAATTTACTGCCTTATTTGGAGATGATTTTTACACCTATCCTATTGATCCTTGGTTTTTTGAAGAAGAATATTCTAAAGAACAACTATTTAAACATTTTAAGACAGAAACTTTAAAAGGATTTGGTATCAGTCATATGAATGAGTCTATCATTGCTGCTGGTGCAATTATTCACTATCTAAATCAAAGTCATCATGTTGATTTAGAGCACATTAATAGTATAAAAAGGATTGATGAACAAGAACATGTTTGGATAGATTCATTCACGCTTAAAAACCTAGAAATTATTCAGAGTAATCACACTAATGGAATCTCTCTTTTGGATATTATTGACAACACAATAAGTCCAATGGGTAGTCGATTGATGAAAAATTGGTTGTTATTTCCACTTCTTGATTTGAATCAAATAATTCACCGACAAGAAGCTGTTGAATTTATTTTATCTAATGACAAATTCCATTCATTTCTGAACGGAGAAATTTCTAAAATAGGTGATTTAGAAAGAATCATTAGTAAAGTAGCACTAAAAAGAATTAATCCTAGAGAATTACTTCAGTTATCCTCAGCATTAAAGTCCATTCAATTAATTAAGGACGAATGTCAATCAAATTATCACCAATCCATTAATCAATATTCAAATAATTTCAATACAAATAATGATATCATAAAACTTATCGATTCTCACATATCTATAGAAGCACCAGCGATTGCTAGTAAAGGTGGTATTTTCAACCCAGGAATTAATAACGAACTTGATGAATACTTATCCATATCTAGAAATAGTAAAGATCACCTAGTTGGTATTAAAAATAGAGAAAGTGAGCTAACTGGAATCTCTAGTCTAAAGTTGGCATTTAATAATGTTTTTGGTTATTATCTAGAGGTTACCAATACACACAAAGATAAAGTCCCTGAACATTGGATTAGAAAACAAACATTGGTTAATGCCGAGCGATATATAACTCCTGAACTTAAAGAATTTGAAGAAAAAATTTTATTAGCTGAAAGTAAAATAAGTGAGATAGAATCAAAAATCTATATTGAATTTATTAATCGTTTAATCGTTTATGTGACGGCAATTCAGAAAGATGCAAGACTAATAGCAGAAATAGATTGCCTTAATAGTCTTGCTCTTCTTGCAAAAACTAATAATTATTCCAAGCCAACAATAACTAATGATTTTCATGTAGCAATAAAAGATGGAAGACATCCTGTAATAGAAAAGCAACTTCCATTGGGAGAAGAATACATCCCAAATGATATCTATCTAAATCATGATGATCAACAAATTATCATTCTTACAGGCCCAAATATGAGTGGTAAATCAGCACTACTGAGACAAACAGCCTTAATAGTAATATTATCTCAAATAGGATCTTATGTTCCAGCTAAGCATGCAGAAATAGGTCTAGTAGATAAGGTATACACACGCGTTGGAGCTTCAGACAATATATCGCAAGGTGAGTCTACGTTTATGGTTGAAATGGTTGAAACAGCTTCGATTCTTAATAACTTATCTAATCGGAGTTTAGTTATCCTTGACGAAATTGGAAGAGGAACAAGCACATATGATGGTGTTAGCTTGGCTTGGAGCATAGCTGAATTTCTAAATACTAGCCAACAAAAACCTAAAACACTATTTGCAACACACTATCATGAATTAAATCAACTGGAAGAGATGAATAATGGCATAGTCAATTATCATATTAGTACTGAAGAGAAAAAAAATAAAGTAATATTCCTTAGAAAAATAAAAAAAGGCGGAAGTGAAAATAGTTTTGGAATTCACGTTGCACGTATGGCTGGTGTTCCTAAACCTGTTGTAAAAAGAGCTAGCCATATTTTGAAACAATTAGAATCTGACCGTGTTAGTATTAACACTAAAAGCTCTGTTAAAAAATTAACTAATAATATTCAAATGAACTTATTTGAAATTAATGACCCTAAAACGACAGAGATAATTGAATTATTAAATATAATTGACGTTAATACACTTACACCTATTGAATCACTAATGAAATTAAATGAAATCAAACAAATACTTGAGAGTTAATATTCTTGGAATAATATGCTTGGGTTTCTTTACTATAAATGCACAAAATAGCTGGGTCTTTTTTAATAATAAGTGCTCTAAAACTAAAGATTATTTTAAAGCTAATGTATGTGAAAATTATATTAATAAACTAAAAAATGATGGAATAATCATTATTGGTAAGAGTAAGTGGTTGAATGCTGTGTGTGTTTCAAAAACCTACAGCGAACAAGTAAAATTATACCCTTTTGTTTCTCACGTATCTTCTATGAATAAGTACACCTATCAAAACTATTCTATAGATGAAGATTATAGTTATGGCTACAGTGACTGGCAATTAAATATGATCAACTTAGACAAATATCATGAACTTGGAAATACTGGAAAAAATGTCAACTTAGCATTATTTGATGGTGGATTTTGGAAAGTTGATAGTTTACCTATTTTTGATTCACTATGGTCAAATAATCAAATTATAGCCACAAGAGACTTTGTGAATGATAGTGACATGAATTTTAACCAAAGTACACATGGCATGCAAGTACTTGCTTTAGCCGGAATAAATTACCCAGATAGTATGATGGGTGCAGCACCTAAAGCCAATTTTGTTTTAGCTCGAACTGAAAACACTGCTAGTGAAACGCATCTTGAAGAATTAAATTGGGTTAATGCTCTTGAATGGGCAGATTCCATAGGAGTTGACATTATACACTCAAGTTTAGGTTATTCTCTTTTTGATACGCTCCAAGGTGATTATAGCTATGAAGATATGGATGGTAAAAGTACCATTATAACAATCGCTGCTCAATTAGCTGCCGAGCGTGGAATATTTATAACCAATAGTGCTGGCAATTCTGGTAACATGCCTTGGTATCATATAACTGCTCCTTGTGATGCCAAAGATGTATTGTGTGTTGGTGCAGTTGATAGTTTTCGCCAGATAACTTCTTTTTCTAGTAGAGGTCCCTCCTCTGATGGTAGAGTAAAACCAGAACTATGTGCAATGGGACGTAACAATACAATTCCAAATGCTAAAGGCATCTTAAGAACTGGAAGTGGCACTTCATTTTCAGGTCCAATAATTGCGGGAATGGTAGCCTGTTTGATGTCTAAACATACTGACAAATCAAATCAACAAATTTTTGATGCTATTTTAAAAAGTTGTCACAAGTACAATAATCCAGATTTTGAGTATGGTTACGGAATACCAGATGTTTTGAAGGCGGATAGTATTCTAAATAATATACCTTCTGTTGGAATTAGTAAAATAAATTTCTTAAGGCTTTCAGTTAGTCCTAATCCGGTTAACGATATTCTCAAAATTCAATCAGAACCTGAATCAAAATATTATTTAACTAATCATCTTGGTATGGTAGTTAAATCTGGAACCATACACAACTGGATAAATTTTATTGATATAACAGAATTTTCTAAGGGTCTATATACCTTAAAAGTTATTAATGGTAAAAGGCATTCATCAAAAAAAATAATTCTCAAATAATTAGTAATTCAATTAACAATATTTTAGTAGTAAACTATTTTACTTTGTAATCATCAAATGAAAAAATACTTAGCTGAATTTGCTGGCACTTTTATACTTGTTTTTATGGGAGTTTGGAGCATTGAATATAGTAATGTTAACTTATCTGAAAATTTCCAAGCCTCTCTGTGGTTGATTACAGTTGTTTTTGGATTAGCTGTCACACTTGTCATATTAATGTTTGGAAATACCTCTGGTGCACATATAAATCCTGCAGTATCCATCGCTTTTTATTATAACAAATCGTTAACCTTGACCGAACTCATTTTTTATATTACATCTCAATGTTTTGGTGCCATTATTGGTGCTTATCTTTTTAATTTAATATATCCAAGCGAATTCATTGGTACTACTTTACCTTCCGTTAGTGTCCCTTTAGCTTTTTCATTTGAATTAATACTTAGCATTATACTAATGATGGTCATCTTCTGGATAGCTGATTCTAATAACAAATACACCAGACTAGCTCCATATGTTATAGGTTTTCAAGTTGCATTTAATACTTATATAGTTGGCCTTTTGACCTCTGTTAGTATGAACCCCGCTCGAAGTATTGGTCCGGCTCTTGTTTCTGGCCATTGGGAACATTATTGGATATATTTGGTAGCACCAATTTTAGGAATGATTATTTCTTACAATATTTGGAATAAAATTAAATAATCAAATATGAAAAAAAACCTACTCGTATTATGTACTGGCAACAGTTGTAGAAGTCAAATGGCTGAAGCCTACTTAAGACTATATCATGGTAAAGATTTCAATATATATAGTGCTGGTATTGAAAAACATGGTTTAAATCCCTTTGCTGTGGGAGTACTTATGGAAGATTCAGTTGATATATCAAATCATTCCTCAAACACAATAGAAGAATTAGGAAATGTTTCATTTGACATAATAATAACAGTGTGTGATCACGCTAATGAAGTTTGCCCTATACTTCCTGGTAACCAAACAAAAATTCATTACAACTTTTCTGATCCAAGTAAACAAAATGGTAGTGCAAATGAACTAATCAAAGCATTTAGAAACACACGAGATCAAATTAAAGAGTTCAGTCAAAACATTGACATATTCAATTAAGATTCCTTTTCTTTGCTCTAAATGAACGAAGAAAGAAAACATCTACTAAAACAACTTGAAGAAAAATTTAGTGCATCAGGTCAGGATTTAGATACACACCTCAATGGCTTATTGCATTCTAATCATATTACCTACTGGGACTACATCCAAACAGATGCCCTTTTAAACCTTCAAATACAAAGGACTCAATACCCTGACGAGATGGTGTTCATAATGTATCATCAAGTAAATGAACTTATTTTTAAGATGATGTTGTGGGAAATTGAACAAGTATCTACAAATAATAATTTAACTGTTGATTTTTTTGCTGAAAAGCTATATAGAATAAGCCGATATGTAGATATGTTATCTTCTTCATTTTCTGTAATGGGTGACGGTATGAGTCCTGAGCAATATCAAAAATTTAGAACTACCCTCACTCCTGCTAGCGGATTTCAAAGTGCACAATATCGTAAAATTGAGTTTGCAAGTACCGAGCTAATCAACTTAATAGATAATCGTTTTAGATCGACCATAAATAGAGAGACTCCATATAGTCACGCTTTTGAGCATCTTTATTGGCAAGCAGCAGGTAAAGATCATTCAACTGGAAAAAAGAATGCATTACTATCCAACTTCGAAGCAAAATATCGTGATGAGTTTATTCAATTTATGAAAGATTACAATACGACGAATTTATGGACTTGTTATAAATCATTACCTGACAAAAAGAAAAGTGATTTAAAACTATTAAATGCAATGAGACATTATGACCATACACTGAATGTTAAATGGGTCATGGCACATTATAATGCAGCTAGTAAATATCTTACTCATACTGACGGTACTGTTGATGAAGCAACTGGAGGTTCGGATTGGCGAAAGTATATGTTACCAAAATATCAAAAACGTATCTTTTTCCCAGATTTATGGTCGGAAACAGAACTACAAAATTGGGGTATAGATAACCTTGAAGGTTGTAATATATTAAAATAATAACCTCATTTGTTAAGCCCTAATTTTAAAATTTCTTCATGATAGGGAGTCTTTAGTTTAATAAAATAAATACCCGAAATTAATTTATTCTTCTTTATTTGGACTGATTTATTGAACTTCCCGCTATCTATTATAATGCCATAGCTATTAATGATAACGAACTCTACGTTGTCTGATAATTGTGAATTAATCTGCACATAATCCAACTGTTCTTGAATGAGAAAATCATCCTTTTCCAAATTAATACAGACAACCTTCGAGTAAGTACTTGAACCATTAAAATCTACTTGCTTCAAACGATAATACGATTTAGGTAATCGTGGATTTATATCCTCAAAAAAATACTCATTAACTTGAGAACTATTTCCATTACCATTAATAACCCCGATAGTATTAAATTTAAGACCATCCTCGGAATTCTGTACATCAAAAAAATCATTATTTATTTCAAATCCAGTTTTCCAGTTTAACTGAACAATTCCATTATTGAGTTTCCCTTTAAAACTAATGAAATCAACTGGTAAGGCACTGACATTTAATACTGGTGATAATGCATTATCAGACCAAGGATTTAAATAAGTATATATTTTAAAATAATAATTTTTACTATTTACAAGGTTTGTTATTGTCGCATTATCTCCTATTCCCTTATAAACACAGTACTCATCCTGAGGTAAATTTCTATTTGATAAACCATCACCAAATGATGAAATTGAACTTAAATCACTAGATATACAATCACCATTAATTCCATTACAATTTCTATTACTAGGGTTAAAACTTGGTTGGGACCCCTCTTTTCCAACAATTATAATCTGACTAAGACATTTTGGATTATCCCATTCTATTTTAACAGAACTTACGTTTATTGGCCAAATACTAGCGTTTGCAACGGGAATTGAAGTCGTACAACCCAAAAAAGCTATACCTGGATCACTGCTTACTGAATTCGATGGTTGCCAACCATAAGGCGAATACGTCGGTATAAATCCTTCAATATCCATTGTGCCAACA
>JAQWZS010000006.1 GCA_029253325.1 Bacteroidia bacterium | reverse complement strand
TTGAGTGAACTTTGAGACTTTAGCTTTCAAATCCTCTATTGCGGTGGTATCAGCCTTTAACCAACAATCAATTTTTTCAGACTTACCTATATCAATTAGTAGTATAGCCATCCAAATATTTGCAACCACGATGTCAACGAATACCATTCCACCATATAATTTTTGGTTGTAACCATAGATTTCTAGCATTGCTGTCTGGTTGGCTCCACCTCCAATCCAACTTCCAGCTAATGTCGCTAGTCCTCTCCATACTGCATCAGGGCCAACACCTCCAATGGCTTCTGGATAGGTGAGAGATAATATATAGATAGCTATGGGACCACCTATGATTATACCGATAGTGCCTGTTAGAAACATAATTAGAGCTTTAGGTCCTAAATTAAAAACAGCCTTAAGATCAAGGCTTAATGTCATTAATACAAGAGCAGCAGGTAAAAAGTATCGACTAGCTACAAAGTATAGGTTAGATTTATGTTGAATAACCTCACCCGTATCAGAAATGGTATTCCATTCTGGAGAAATAACTCCTAATGTTGTAAGAATTGCTGGAATAAAATAAGCCATAAAAAGTGCGGGCACTACAGCATAGAACTTTTTCCAAAATGGTTTGCTTGAACTACTTGTTAAGAAAACGAGTCCTAAACAACTTGCTAGAATTCCAAATAAAACGGTGTCTTGTGTGACTAAAGGTTCGAATATTTTTTCTTGCATTGGATTTTACCACTTATTTGGACACTTGTCTTTTCTCGAATGATAATGTATTTTGTGAGAAGAATTAGTGTTATTTATTGGCAAAAATAGTTTAAATCCCATAAAGAAATAGTTGTCATTGTTTTTAGGATTTCCTCATATGCTTCCAGTTCTGCCTATGCCATTATCACCAAAAGATTGGTCAGATAATTCTGCGGCTATATCTCCAGTATGATTTCGAATTTCTTGCTTGTCATGGTATGTAGTTGATACGTCATCCAAATAATCTGTGAAAGTTTTTCTCAAGGATAAATCTACAGCTATAGAAATTTTATTGTTTAGATAGAATTTTTTCCAAATACCAAATGGAATAACTGGGGTATATTTATCATAGTTACTTTTTTCGGGATCAATGCCTTGTCCTTCTGTTTTGAGCGGCCGAAGCTTATACCATTTATTATTCAACTTTGCCATCGGTTTAAAAAAACAAATTCCAGCACCAACATTGAAGTAGAATCCACTTTTAAAATGGGTGTATGTGATTTTAGTAGTAGTTTCAAAAATATCAGTTCTCGAGTGCAAGTTACGATACCTACGATTAGAGTTAGTTTTACTGTCACTGCCATATAATCTAGCTGTTATCAAATCGAATCCGATAGATATACCCGAAGGAGAGTTATATTGAAATCCTGTTCCAAGACCAAAGCGTGTACTTGAGAAATTAATATCTGATATGTCATTGGTTCCAAGTGTTCCCTTGCCACCTAGGTCACTCATAAAGTGGGTGGATGCTAGAGAAATGTTATAATTCCAATACGATTTGTAAATTCTATTTTGAGCGTAAGTTAGATTAGTAATAAAAATTAAAAGGAATAGAAGGATTTTATTTAATGATATTTTCATAAAAAGTTTCAAAGCCGTTAGTTACACGAATATATATATAATATAAAAAAAAGTGTAAACTAATACTTAACATTTGGGTTTTTTAACTAACCTAAATTTATTTTTGTAATAAGATTTAATCGTAAGAAATTTAAGATGTATAAAGAGCATTTTTCTGACCGCCACAATAGTATAGATTCCCAAGAAGAACACCAGATGCTATCCGTGCTTGGGTATAATCTAATGGAAGGACTCATTTCTGACACAATACCCAGTGAAATTAGACTTCAAAACGAGTTAAAATTAGATGAACCATTGACAGAGGTTGAACTATTGTCCAAGTTGAAATCAATTGGTGAAAAGAACCAAATTTCTAAAAACTACATTGGGATGGGCTATTACGGAACACATACTCCAAAAGTTATTTTAAGAAATATTCTTGAAAATCCTGGTTGGTACACACAATATACTCCTTACCAAGCAGAAATAGCTCAAGGTAGACTAGAAGCGTTACTTAATTTTCAAACCATGATTATGGATTTAACGGGTATGGAAATAGCAAATGCTAGTCTATTAGATGAAGCTACTGCAGCTGCTGAGGCAATGGCCATGGTTTTTGCTGCGAAAGGTAGACAAAATGGAAATAAGTTTTTTGTGTCTGATAAAGCTTTTCCTCAAATAATAGACGTAATTGAAACTAGGGCTGAACCTCTAGGTATATCTATTGTTAAGGGAAATCCTGTCGATTTTGATTTTAATGAGGACTTCTTCGGTCTTTTTGTTCAATATCCGAATGGAGAGGGTTCAGTTGAAGACTATAGTGCATTAGTTGAAAGAGCATCGATACACCAAATTAAAACGGTTGTTGCTGCAGATATTCTCTCGTTAACCTTACTTGAAGCACCTGGTTCTTGGGGTGCTGAAGTTGTCGTTGGAAGTACTCAAAGATTCGGAATACCCATGGGGAATGGTGGGCCTCATGCTGCTTACTTTGCTACTAAAGAAAAACACAAAAGAAGATTACCTGGTCGTGTAATCGGTGTATCTCAGGATTCTAATGGTGATACTGCTCTTAGAATGGCTCTTCAAACACGTGAACAACACATCAAAAGAGATAAAGCTACTAGTAATATATGTACAGCACAAGCACTTCTTGCAGTTATGGCTGGGATGTATGCAGCCTATCATGGACCTGACAGACTTAAAAAAATTGCTCAAAAAGTTAATCAACTCACCAGTATTTTAGCAAATAATCTTTCCAAAATTGGGTTTGATTTAAAAAATAATAGTGCTTTTGATACGATTGCTATCTCACTTGACAAAGCTCAACAAGATAAATTAAAAGAATTACTTAATCAGCATAAGATTAATATTCGTTATGAGTCAAATTATGTGGGGATTAGTATTGATGAAACAACTGAACTTCAAGATATTAATCAGCTCGTTGAATTATTTGGACAGTTTCAGGGAATTTCAGTTGAATTTAAGCATAAAACTTCACAGATGTGGGATTTAGATTTGAATAGAACTACTACTTTCCTAGAACATCCCGTCTTTAATTCCTACCATACAGAGCATGAGATGTTAAGATACCTTAAATCTCTAGAGAATAAAGATTTATCATTAGCACACTCGATGATTGCTTTAGGTAGTTGTACGATGAAGTTGAATGCAACCACCGAGATGATTCCAGTAACTTGGGAAACCTTTGGGAATATCCATCCATTTGCCCCCAAAGATCAACTTGCTGGATATGATGAGATGTTACATGATTTGGAACGTGATTTGTCAGAAATAACAGGTTTTCACCAAGTGAGCCTTCAACCCAATGCAGGAGCTCAAGGAGAGTATACTGGATTAATGACTATTAGGGAATATTTTAAAGATACTAATCAGCATCACCGGAATATTGTAATTATACCTGAATCTGCACATGGTACAAACCCAGCAAGTGCAGTAATGGCAGGTATGAAAGTTGTTGTAGTTAAGTGTCACGAAAATGGGTACATTGATCTAGTTGATTTAAGAGAAAAAGTAGAGGCACATAAAGATACTCTAGCAGCAGCAATGATTACTTATCCAAGTACTAATGGTGTTTATGAAGAGACCATCAAGGAAGTAACTTCTTTAATTCACGAGTTTGGAGGACAAGTTTATATGGATGGTGCCAATATGAATGCCCAAGTAGGGTATACTAATCCAGCAAATATTGGTGCAGATGTCTGTCATTTAAACTTGCACAAAACTTTTTGTATTCCTCATGGTGGAGGTGGTCCTGGGATGGGCCCAATTGGAGTAGCCAAACATCTTGCTCCCTATCTGCCCGGACATTCTGTTGTTGAGGGTGTAAGTTCGGATAAAGCGATGCGAGCAGTTAGTGCTGCTCCATTTGGAAGTGCTAGCATATTATTAATCAGTTATGCATACATCAAAATGATGGGTGCCGATGGTTTAAAAAGAGCAACTGCAACAGCTATTCTGAATGCTAATTACATGAAATATCGTTTATCTGAAGGTTATGATGTTTTATATACTGGTCAAAATGGAACAGTTGCCCATGAAATGATTGTTGATCCTCGACCTTTTAAACTTACCTCTGGCATCCAAGTAGAAGACATTGCAAAGCGGCTTATCGATTATGGTTTTCATGCACCAACAGTGAGTTTTCCAATTCCAGGTACTTTAATGATTGAGCCTACAGAAAGTGAGACTAGGGTAGAGTTAGATCGTTTTTGTGATGCACTTTTATCCATACGTGAAGAGATAGCGGAGATTGAAAATGGGTTAGCAGATAAAGTAAACAATGTCATAAAACATGCACCCCATACCGCACAACTTGTCTCAGGCGATGATTGGGATAGGCCTTATTCTAGAACAAAGGCTGCTTATCCTGCATCATATGTGAAACAAAACAAATTTTGGCCAAGCGTTGGAAGAGTAGATAATACCTATGGGGATCGAAATTTAGTATGTAGTTGTCTTCCCGTTGCAGATTATATTGAGGTTTAATTTAAAAAGCCTTAACTTGGCTGTATATATATGACACTTTCTATTGTTGCCTCTTTTGTTATTCTCGGACTGTTACTACTTTTAATTGAAATATTTATTGTTCCAGGTTTTATCGTTGGAATTGTTGGTGTTGTTATGGTTGGAGTGGGGGTTTACTTTACATATACTGATTATGGTATATTCCATGGTAATATTCTTTTAGCATTGATAATCGTCCTTATGACTGTAATTGTAGTGTATGCTTTTCGAAATGGTGCATGGGATATGTTTTCTAATAAAGAAACAATTACAGGTAAGGCCAATGATATTGGCCAATTAGAAGTGCAAGTGGGAGATACAGGAAAAACAATAAGTGCAATAAGACCATCTGGTATAGCTCTCGTCAAATCTCAGCGAATCGAAGTGCATTCAGAGGGAAGTTTTATACCTTCAGGGGCTGAAATTGAAATCGAAAAAATAGACAACAACAAAATATATATTAAAATAATTAATCAATAAAATCTAATGGGAATTATACCTTTTTTAATCGTTGGAGTAGTTCTACTCTTTGTGTTTTTCTACTTTGTACCACTGGGGCTTTGGGTCACTGCTCAAGTTTCAATTTCAGGTAAAAGTGTTAGTATCATTCAGTTGATATTCATGCGAATTCGAAAAGTACCACCTTCTCTTATTGTGAATGCTTTGATTAATGGAAACAAGGCTGGAATACCTGTATCCTCTAATGAATTGGAAACTCATTTTATGGCAGGTGGTAATGTTAATAATGTAGTCAAGGCTCTTATCTCTGCAGATAAAGCAAGTATTCCTTTAGATTTCAATATGGCAGCTGCTATTGATTTAGCAGGCAGAGATGTGGCAGATGCAGTTCAACTTTCTGTAAACCCAAGAGTTATTAATACACCTCCTGTAGCCGCTGTTGCAAAGGATGGAATACAATTAATCGCAAAAGCTAGAGTTACTGTTAGAGCAAATATCGCTCAGTTAGTAGGTGGTGCAGGAGAGGATACTATTCTTGCTCGTGTAGGAGAGGGAATCGTAACTACAATTGGTTCAGCTAAAACCCACAAAGCAGTATTAGAAAATCCAGATACCATATCTAAGACAGTTTTAGCAAAAGGTTTGGATGCGGGTACTGCATTTGAAATCTTATCCATTGATATAGCCGATATAGAT
>JAQWZS010000001.1 GCA_029253325.1 Bacteroidia bacterium | reverse complement strand
TTCAATTTTGTTTAAAATTTTGTGTGATTTTATCTTATCAACACCGCAAATCTCTTAAAAATAAGTCAACTGAAAAAGTTTAATGTTGGAGTGTGGAAAACACCTCTTTTTAAGAGTCACATTTAGACCATACTTTTGAGTCAAAACTCACTATAAAAAAAGTGAGTTTATTTTAATCAAACGTAACGACCAAAAACTAAAAAGATGACCAAAAAAACAGCGTACAGCAAGAGTGCATTAAAATTTAAGCGTTTCAACACAAAGGATGGAGTAGCTCCAACTGATTTATATGAATACGAATACCGAACTTCGGTAATTAAAAACCCCGCAGGAGATGAAGTATTCAAGATGGAAAATGTTGAAGTACCAAAAGATTGGTCTCAAGTCGCAACAGATATTTTGGCTCAAAAGTATTTTAGAAAAGCAGGAGTTCCTCAGCCGGATGGGTCACTTGATTCTGAGACTTCAGTTAAACAAGTAGCTCACAGATTAGCAGATTGTTGGAAAACTTGGGGTGAGAAATATGGATATTTTGCTTCAAAAAAAGATGCAAACGTGTTTTACGATGAGTTGGTGTACAGCATTCTTGGTCAGATGGCAGCACCTAATAGCCCTCAATGGTTTAATACAGGTCTTCACAACACGTATGGAATAACAGGAAAACCACAAGGTCACAGTTATGTTGATCCAATTACAGGTAAAACTAAAAAAAGTACATCAGCATATGAGAGACCTCAGCCTCATGCTTGTTTTATATTATCAGTAGATGATGATCTAGTAAATGAGGGTGGAATTATGGATTTATGGGTTAGAGAAGCTCGTATTTTTAAATATGGTTCAGGAGTAGGAACAAACTTTTCTTCTATTAGAGGTGCTAATGAAAAATTAAGTGGTGGAGGAAACTCGAGTGGATTGATGAGTTTTCTTAAAATTGGTGACAGAGCAGCTGGGGCTATAAAATCTGGAGGAACTACCAGGAGAGCTGCTAAAATGGTGTGCCTTGATTTGGATCATCCAGAGATAATGGAGTTTATCAATTGGAAGAAAGAAGAAGAGAAAAAAGTTAAAGCCCTAATTGATGCGGGTTATAGTTCATCTTACGAGGGTGAGGCTTATGCAACTGTTTCAGGTCAGAATTCAAATAACTCTGTTAGAATACCCAATAAGTTTTTTGAAGCATTAAAAAATGATGGTGAGTGGGACTTAATATCAAGAACTACTGGAAAACCCATTAGCAGTGTTCCTGCAAAACAAGTATGGGATGATATTTCTTTTGCTGCATGGGCGTGTGCAGATCCTGGGGTACAGTATGATACAACCATAAATGAATGGCACACTTGTCCTGAGGGCGGTCAAATTAACGCATCAAACCCTTGTTCAGAATACATGTTTCTTGACAATACAGCATGTAATCTTGCTTCGTTGAATTTAAGAAAGTACTACAACGAAAAGGACAAGACATTAGACGTTAAAGCCATTGAATACGCATCAAGATTATGGACTGTCGTTTTAGAGATATCAGTTTTGATGGCTCAATTCCCAAGCAAAGATGTTGCAGAATTATCGTACCAGTATCGTACTTTAGGTTTGGGTTATGCAAACTTAGGCTCTGTTTTAATGGTTAGCGGAATACCTTATGATAGCCCAGAAGCAACGGCGATTGGTGGTGCAGTAACTGCAATTTTAACTGGAACAGCATATGCAACTTCGGCTGAAATGGCAAGCTTCTTGGGAGCCTTTGATCAATACGAGAAAAATAAAGAACACATGCTACGTGTGATGAGAAATCACAGATATGCAGCGTATAATTTAGATGAATATGATGGTTTAAGTGTTAAGCCAGTTGGAATTGATCCAGCATATTGCCCAGAATATCTTTTGGGTTCTGCCACAGGTATTTGGGACAAAGCAGTTCAGTGGGGAGAAAAGCACGGATATAGAAATGCTCAAACCACAGTTATTGCCCCAACAGGTACAATCGGCTTAGTAATGGATTGTGATACAACAGGTATTGAACCAGATTTCGCCTTAGTTAAATTTAAGAAATTATCAGGTGGTGGATACTTCAAGATTGTGAATCAGTCAGTACCGCTTGCTCTCAGAAATTTAGGTTATTCGGAAGAAGAAATAAATGAAATCGTAAATTATGCGAAAGGTCATGCCACCCTCGAGAATGCCCCAAACATTAATCATGACACATTAAGGTCTAAAGGTTTTAGTTCTGAGGATTTAGAAAAAGTGGAAAGTGGGTTAGCATCAGCTTTTGAAATTAGTTTTGCTTTTAATCAATGGGTACTTGGAGAAGAGGCTATGGAGCGATTAGGATTCAAACCTGAAGAGTATAATGCGGAAGGATTTAGTCTTTTAAGAGCTCTTGGATTTAGTAAGAAAGAGATAGCGGCAGCTAACGATTTCGTTTGCGGTACAATGACTGTTGAAGGAGCTCCATTTTTAAAAGATGAGCACTTAGCAGTGTTTGATTGTGCGAATAAGTGCGGTGAAAAAGGAGAACGATATATTCATGCTCATGGACACATTAAAATGATGGCCGCAGCACAACCATTCTTATCAGGAGCCATATCAAAAACCATTAACCTACCTAATGAAGCAACAATAGAAGATATAAAATCATGTTATCAATTGAGTTGGGAACTTGGAACAAAAGCAAATGCTTTATACAGAGACGGTTGTAAACTATCTCAGCCATTGAGTAACAAGTCTGATGTTGAAGAAACAGAAGATGAAGCAATTGATGCAGTTGATGCTGCTTTGGGAGCATCTGCTAGTATGAGCATAGAACAACTTACACAAGATCAGGTTCTGGAAGCTGCTCAGAAAATACTTGACAACTCTAAGAGTACAGAATTTATGAGACAATTATCTAGCATTGTCGAACGAAAACGATTACCTTGGAAGAGACGAGGATTTACTCAGAAAGCTAAAGTTGGTGGCCAAACACTTTTTGTGCGTACGGGAGAATATAATGATGGAACCTTGGGTGAAATATTTATAGACATGCATAGAGAAGGAGCAACGTTTAGGTCTCTAATGAATTGTTTCTCTATTGCAGTATCTATAGGACTTCAGTATGGTGTTCCATTAGATGAATATGTAAGCAAGTTTACATTCACTCGATTTGAGCCAAGTGGAATGGTTGAAGGCCATCCAAACATTAAGAATTCAACGTCAATCATTGATTATATCTTTAGACTGCTCGGGTTTGAGTATTTAGATAGAAGTGATTTAGTTCATATTAAGCCTACTGCAAGCCAGGTAGAAGAAAAAGCAAAAACCGTAGAGCTAAAAAAAGCACAACCTTTGGCATCTCCTGCACCTGAGTCTGTAGAAACACCTGTTTCTGTTGATGGTGCAAGAATGACTTCGCAACAACCTAAAAGCACCTCAGGTGATGCTCTACCCTGTACAAATTGTGGCAGTTTAGCATTGGTCAGAAATGGAACATGCCATTTATGTACAAATTGTGGAACTACTACAGGTTGTAGCTAGATTATAAATTAAATACTATATGAAAAAGGCTCATTCATTAGAATGGGCCTTTTATTTTATTATGTTTTTTGGAGCTAAAAAGAGCTATTTTAAAAATGGTCAGATAAAAGAAGTAAAGCTGTATAAAAACGGTATACAAAATGGACCCTATCAGACATGTTTTGTTTCAGGTGAAAGGCGTGTTTCTGCAAATTATAAAAATGGAAAATTAAATGGACTTTACGAACGATGGGACAACATAACACATATTTATAACAATGAAACCACTTAATCGCCCGCGGAATAAATTCAAGTAGACTCGTTGCAAAAGGGTATGGAGAAGAACGTCTTTTAAATAGATGTGCTTATGGGATTACCTGTACCGAGAAAGAACATGAAAGAAATAGACGTACAGAATTTAGAGTAGCTATTATAATTTTTTATTTAAGTATTCTTGGATTGAATTTTCTAGATTTTCGTACCACTCTTTTCCGAACTTTCGCTCGAGTGCATTTTGTGTAAATTGGTAAACTTTTATATCCTCTTTAGCACCTTTTGTACAAGCGTCTGCACAAATACTCCAACGATGGTAATTCAGAGCGTAAAATTCATTGTATTTGTCTACTCGTATGGGGTATAAATGACAGCTTATGGGTTTTTGAAAATTAAAATTATTCTTTTGGTTGGCGAGTTCAATTGCACAATTGAGAATACCATTTTTTCTAACTACAAAAACGCATTCTTTGTTTGGTTTGCAGGTAGTCACTAACATTTGATCAAATGGATCTTTCTCAGAAAAACCTTTTGAATCCAGTGTTTTTAGACCATCATCATCCATTTCGCCTTTAATTTGATCAATGTTTTGTTGAATGGTATTGATTTCATCAGGTTCAATCGGAGCTCCAGCATCACCCTCTATACAACACACTCCCTTGCATGCCTCAACATTACATGCAAATGATTTTTCTATAACGTCTTCAGATACAAGACAATCACCAACTTTTATCATTACATATTTTTAAGATATTCAGTATACCCAGTTTGTTCTAATATTTTAGATTTTTCTAGAACTGTTTCTTCCATTGAATTTGAAAAATTCAGTAAATTTTCTGCGATTTTTTTTTGGCTTATTCCTAAAATTCTAGCAGCTAAAATACCAGCATTTTTAGCCCCGTTAATTGCCATGGTAGCAACTGGGATTCCTGGTGGCATTTGAACAATTGAATACAAAGAATCTGTTCCACTCATTGTTTTTGATTGAATAGGAACACCAATTACAGGAAGTGACGTAAGTGAAGCCACCATCCCCGGAAGATGAGCAGCCCCTCCAGCACCAGCTATAATAGTTTTGTAGCCTTTATTTTTAGCTCCTTTAGCAAAATCATACATTCGATTTGGTGTTCTATGTGCAGAAACCACTGTTAAGTCATAAGAAACTTCTACTTCGTCTAAAAATTTAGCAGCTTCAGACATGATTTTTAGATCTGAATCAGAACCCATTATAATTAATACATCTGCCATGATTTTTCAAATTTAGTTGCTTTTTATGGTTAATAATTCTTTTACACGATTCAATTTGCTCTCCAATTCTAAAGAGTCTTTTCCTAAAATGGTATAATGACCTAATTTTCGATTAGGCGAAGTAGTTTTTTTGCCATACATATGAATATATACTCCAGGAATTTGTAGTACTAAATCTAAATTATTTAGTTCATATAAACCATTGATATGTTTAGGTCCTACAATATTACATGTTATAGCATTTTGTATAAGAGAAGTGTCTCCTAAAGGTTGGTTTAATAATATTCTATTGAGTTGTTCATACTGAGAAGTGTAGGAAGATTCAATAGTATGATGACCACTATTATGTGGTCTAGGTGCAATTTCATTCACGTAGATACCACCATTTTTTTGTACAAATAGTTCTACGGCAAATAGTCCAGGACTATTAAAGGCTTTAACCGTTTTTTTAGCGATGTTTTCACACCCTTTATTTATTTCTTTACTCAGTCTGCTTGGAGTTATTAAATAATCCATGAGGTTAGATGTTGGATCAAATACCATTTCGCATGGAGCATAACTCACAGAGTTTAGTTGTTGGTCGATTGCTACAATAACAGATACTTCAACAGCTTCTTTTGCCATTTTTTCTATGACATATCCGTCTATACTTTTAAGGCTTTCATTATCATTGTCTACGAGGCTTTGAAATTTATTTTTAGTCATTAATTGAACTCCTTTACCATCATATCCACCCTTTCGATGTTTTAATACAAATTGGTCTTCATTCCAATCCTCTATGTCAGACCTCAAATTCTCAGATGTGCTATTTTTATATTCAAGGGTGGGAATATTGTGCTGGGTATAAAAATCCTTTTGTAAACCTTTGTCTTGAATAATTGAGAGAACTGCAGGTCTTGGGATAATTGATTGCCCCTTTTTTTCTAAATCGAGGAGTGCTTTCACATTAACATGCTCAATTTCAAAGGTTAACACATCAGATTTTGAGCTCAAATCATTTATTTTATTTGCATCTTTTAGGCTACCCAAAATTTGGTGTTGGCAGACCAGTGATGCAGGACAATT
>JAQWZS010000244.1 GCA_029253325.1 Bacteroidia bacterium | reverse complement strand
ATAATAAAAGTAGTTCGAGCTTCTCCCATGTACTCTCTGCCATACATGCTTTTTTGAACCCATACTCCAAACATCTCACATGTTTCTTTTTCGATATCCGCAAGCAAGTCGAATGGTAAATCATATTTATCGATAAACTTTTGGTGCTTTTTTTCATTGTCTGGGCTAACTCCTAATATTGCATACTCTTCACTCAAAAGCTGATTGTAATTATCTCTCAAATTACAGGCCTCAGCAGTACATCCTGGAGTATCATCCTTGGGATAAAAATAAAGTACTAATTTCTTACCCGCATAGCTTGAAAGTGAAACTGTATCTCCATTTTGATTGACTCCCTTAAATTCTGGTGCCTTGTCTCCTTGTTTTATGTTGCTCATAATAGTTTAACAAAATTATTGAAAGTTGGATTAATCAAAGAACAATCTTTTGCTCAAATTGAGATTTATTTTTCCGAGCATCCTCTACAATCAATTTGAAATTATAGATTCCTGGTTTAATCCAGTTTGGGATACTCCCACTTACTGTGTTTGTCTTGGGCTCATACTCTGCCAAAATCCATTTATCATCAATAGAACAAGTGATTTTTTTTACACCACTTAAATCATCTCTCACCCTAAATCGGTATGATTTACCAACGTTAACAGCCTCAATCGTCGGGGCTTTATTATCATATCCAATGGCATATTCTCCTAAAGAACGGGTTTTGAATGTAAGCACATTTCCATTCAGTGTTCCACCTTCATAGTAAGTACGTGACCCGTCCATGCTAAAAGCACACAGTTTTGATCCATAACTCATCCATTTTTCTGGAACACTATATGCTACATTAATGTATGAATGGAGTGCAGTATATGGGTAGTGCATCTGCAACGTCTTACTCAGCATATTTTTTTTAGCACTCTTGATTTTTAGCTTAAAATCAAAGGGATGATAGACTGATTTTTTAGGAACATTGATATCCCATTCATAAAATTGTATGCGAGTATTATTTTTTACTCGCTTGGTTTTTTCAAAAGACCCCCCAAGTGGTTGTGGTAAATCATTGGCATTTTTATTTCCGTAAATCACCCACGAAACAGAATCTACTAAACCCACAAAATCTTTTAGATACATTCTCATGACCACAGAATCTCCCTCACCAATAATTACATTTCCATCGTTCTTTTGAACATAATAAGGCAAAGGGTTAAATCTTTCTTTGAATAGTCGGACATATGTTTTTTTGTCCTTCCATTTCAAAAAAGGGTCAATATGAGCATTAATAAATCTACCTTGAGAAAAATTAAATTTACTAATTTGATACGAGTACACCAGTTGACGATTCGCTGTAAGCCAACAATAATTGACTCCTAGTACATTCTTTTTATCTGTAAAATATTCGTTTGCCCATACACCAAAACTGTACTTCCCAGGTTTGAGATTAATTACTTTCCCTTTTTGGATTTGATCTCCCCATTTACTGATGGTGATATATGGATAGTTGCCCTTTGAGTATAGAATCTCCTTATCTCTTTTATAAATACTCACCCGCTTAATTTCTGGTTTCAATTTGTCTTGAATGCCTAAGCCATGTAAAAGTGGGTTGGTGCTCTGTCCACTGGGATTTCTAATTTCAAAATGTAAATGAGGCCCCCCACTTCCACCAGTATTACCACTCAGTGCAATCGCCTGCCCTTTTTTAACTGGAAGCTCCCCTGCTTTAGGGTATAACTCAATTTCAAATTTGCGTTGCTTGTATTGTAATTCTTTAACATAATTAGCAATGGCTCCTTTAAATTGTTGCAAGTGACCATATACCGTTGTGTAGCCATTGGTATGTCTTATATAAAGCACTCGACCATAACCTCGTGTACTGACTTTGATCCGTTCTACATATCCATCTGCAGATGCACGAACATTCCATCCTTCCACTCCACCAGTCCTCATGTCCATTCCCGCATGAAAATGATTTCCTCTTAATTCACAAAAACTTCCCGAAATACGTATATCTCCTTCCAAAGGGTTCTCAAAAAAATTTGTCGTATATCGATTAATTTTTTGTTTAAATTCATAGGGCTTTGCAAATGACTTCGGTCTCTTTTTAATTTCAGATGAAACCAATTTATCTTTAGTTTCAACCGTTTGAAGGGTTGAATCTTGGTTTAAAGAATCAGATGTAGCATCCTGTGATGAATCTGAACTACATCCAAAAAGTAATGCAATGACGCAACCAGTAATTAGCCTATTTATTGCCATGTTATCTAACGTTATAACAAATTTAAAAACTCAACAAACGACTATGATTCAAGATGTAAACATTGACACACGATTGTTAAAAATGTGTACAGATTTGGAATTTAAATATTAATCTATAACTTAATAAAAAGCAAGATTGATAATTTTATTACCATCTTTTAGATAATTTTAATACCTAAAAAATCATTAAAATGAAGAAGCCAACATTTCGAATTCAAGAAGAGAACTCCGCTTACACCATCCAAATGTATGATGACAAGAATCATTTTGTACTAGAAAGTAAAGAATTTACTAATTACAAATCATGTCAAGAATTCATCGATCGATTGAGAGTTCACATGTGTTTTCAGACCAATTTCTCAAGGTGTAAAAATGATCAGGATTTGTTCGGATTTGAGATTCGAACCTGTTGGGATGATTTAATTGCATCAAGTGCCTGGTATATCTCAAGAGAAAAGAGAGAAAAAGCCATGAATATTGCATTTCAATGCAACAAAGAAGCTATTTTCATTCACACAACCCTACATATCAAAAATAACAGACCAATTACATCCATGACAGATGTTGCATAATTTGAAACTCATTTATTTTACCCAAAAAGAAAATAATTTTAACAAAAAATTATAAAAAACTACATATAATCTATGTTACTTCGTAGATATGGCTACTAATAATTGCTCTGAATGCATATCTAGAAAACTTTCAATTTTTGCAAAATGCCCCCCCGAAACCCTTAAGCAAATTAGCATTGTCAAACAAGAAATAACCGTTGAAAAAGGAGAAGACCTTTTTCATGAAGGGAAACATCCTAGAGGTTTATTTTGTGTGCAAAACGGAAAAATAAAAGTGAGTCAACTTGGCTATGACGGAAAAGAACAAATTGTTCACCTCATTAAAAGTGGGAATACCATGGGACACAGAGCATTATTTGATGACGAAATCTATTCGTGCTCTGCGATTGCTCTAGATGAATCGGAGGTATGTTTTATTCCTAAATCAGCTTTTTTTGAAATTTTATCTAACAATGGAAACCTCACAATCGAAATTGCTAAAGTGCTTGCTAAAGAACTCAAAGAAGCAGAACAAAGCATTACAACAACAAGCCAACAATCCGTTGAATACCGATTAATT
>JAQWZS010000221.1 GCA_029253325.1 Bacteroidia bacterium | reverse complement strand
CCATCTTTTAGAGCAACTACTCCTTTTTCATCGATTGTCCTACCAGGACCAATAATCCATTTATTCAATTCTTTGTTTTCCCACGAACTTAGTACTCGTTTATTGTATTCTTCAATTGTAATTTCATTAGAACACAAATCACAAATTGAGCCCAGATAACAACTTTCTTTTGTTCGTTCTAATCCGGCATACTTTGGACATAATTTGTTCTTCTCGACCAACATATACAAATAATCTTTTGCCATAATCATTGAACTAAAACGCTTAACTGTGTTTTTCTCATATTTTTTCAAAAAAATATCCACTCTTAGCACCCCGTCTTGACCTTCATAATGACAAATACAATAGTCATTATTTTTTTGTTTTTGCATCTTATTGTATGGTGGGTAGTGCTTTTTAATTTCATCACTTTCCAATAATAGAGCAATAAGTTCATT
This sequence comes from Bacteroidia bacterium, assembly GCA_029253325.1. Taxonomy (GTDB): domain Bacteria; phylum Bacteroidota; class Bacteroidia; order NS11-12g; family UBA9320; genus UBA9320. Next base: position 13,654 of record JAQWZS010000221.1, on the reverse strand, counting down.
CCCTGTTTCAACAAAACTCACATGATGAATTCTTCTCAATAGCTCACTCTTCTTTCGAGTAGTTTCTGTAAAATGTGAAACGATTCGTTTTTTCATATCTTTAGCCTTACCCACATATAAAATTTCCATTTCCTCTCCGAGAAGATAATAGACTCCAACAGAATTTGGCATTGATTCAAACTCACTCTTTGGCAAATTTGGAGGGAGAATTGACTCTCGGCTTAATTGATTTAATGAATGATTTATAAAATCTAAATCTTTCTGGAAGAGCATGTGAAATAATTGAGTCGTTGCTTGTGCGTCTCCCATTGCACGATGTCTTTTATGATTTTTAATTCCTAACTCCCTACATAATTTCCCAAGTGAATAAGAAGCATGATTAGGTATGATTGAGCGTGATAATCTAACCGTACACAATTTTTTACTATTGAAGGGTATTGATAAATCCTCAAAATGGTTTTTAATTATACTGTAATCAAAACTCACATTATGGGCAACGAATATTGATCCTTCAAGGAACTTCAAAAAATCACTTGATACTTCTTCAAAATCGGGAGCTGAATTTACCATATTATTGGTTATCCCAGTTAGAAGAGTGATTGACTTTGGTATAAATATGTGCGGATTTATGAGTGTCTCGTAGGAGTCTAAAATACGAATTCCATCAGTCTTAACTGCAGCTATTTCAGTAATTCTGTTACCATGTGATCCACCGGTAGTTTCAATATCTACAATTGAAAAAACCAATATTAAAAAATACTTTCGATGATTTGATCGGCAGAGATTCCTTGAGACTCTGCTTTATAATTTCTAACAATACGATGTCTTAAAACCATTTTGGCAACCGCTTGAACATCCTCAATATCTGGCGAATACTTTCCTTGTATTAAAGCGTTGGTTTTGGCACCAATGATAAGATATTGTGAAGCTCTTGGTCCAGCACCATACTCTAAATAATCATTTATAAATGGAGTAGCTAGCTCTCTTTTTGCTCGAGTTTTAGCAACCAAAGTCACTGCATAATCATACACATGATCAGAGACTGGCACACGCTTAACTAAATCTTGAAACCCAATAATTTCTTTTTGGTTCAATATAGGATTTACAGTCACTGATTTCTCAGATGTGGTAGCTTTCACAATGCTTATCTCATCCTCTTTTGAAGGATAATCAAGGACCATATTAAACATAAAACGATCCAGCTGTGCCTCAGGCAAAGGGTAGGTTCCTTCTTGCTCTATTGGATTTTGTGTAGCTAAAACAAAAAAAGGTAGATCTAAAGGATATTTTGTCCCTGATATCGTTACATTTTTTTCTTGCATGGCCTCAAGTAAGGCAGCTTGAGTCTTAGGTGGTGTCCTATTAATCTCGTCTGCCAAAACAATATTTGCAAAAACAGGACCTTTATTAAACTGGAATTTTTTGGCTTCATCCAAAATCTCTGATCCAATGATATCACTTGGCATAAGATCCGGAGTAAACTGAACACGATTAAAACTTAAATCTAAAGCCTCGCTTATAGTTTTTATTAATAATGTTTTAGCTAGGCCTGGAACACCAATTAATAAAGCATGTCCATTGCTTAAGATGCTTGTTATAAGACCATTAACTACTTCATCTTGACCAATAATTATCTTGCCAATCTCTTTCTTCAGCTCGTTAACTTTAAGAACTAAACTGTCTGCCGCTTTTTTATCGTTACTAAAATCAATCATCTAATTTGCTAGTCCTTTCCATTGAGATAGCTCTTTGCAAGAAGCATATTTTTCGTCTATCCTAACATATACGTTGCTTTTGTACTCACTAACCCATTGGTTAATCGTATCCTCTTTCTTCTTTTCAAGAGCAAGTGCTTGAATCTTTTGATAGTCATCCTTTAGGTTAGCTGTGTGTGCAGGAATAGCTTTTCTTAAATAAAGAAATCTATATCCTGATGTACCATCAATGTCTTCAAATTTTTCGGGTTTACTGTATTGACCTTCTCTCATTACGCTTGCTTTAGCTGCAATAAGTGGATCCAGTACCTCAATTGATATTTGATGAGACCCCGTTGTTTGATCTGCATAAAAACCACAATTATCCTTGGTGTACATGTCGGTGCTGAGATCTGAGGCTACCTTACACATGGTTAAACTATCGGACTTCAGGCCTGATATTATTTCTAGCATCTGGTCACGTAACGCTGAAAAGTCACTTTTCACAATCAGTGGCTTTATTAGTATATGCCGGGCATTTACTTTCTCTCCTTTACGGTCAATAAGTTGAAGAATATGATAGCCATACTTTGTTTCTATGACTTCTGATATGGAATCGCCCTTAAGTTTGAAAGCAACTCGTTCAAAAGCCCCAACCATTTGACCTCGAGAAAAATAACCTAACTCGCCCCCATTAACAGCTGTTGTTTTGTCATCACTATTACTTTTTGCAGCAAAATCAAACGAATAAAGCCCCCTTAATAAATCTTGACGAATTTTAGTGATTTTTTCTAATGCATATTCTTTGGCATAATCGCTGGGCTCTGGCTTCATCGAAATCAATGCTAGTTCAACTTCCTCTCCAAACTTAGGAAAACTATCTTTAGGAATACTTGCAAAAAACTTTCGAACATCTGTAGGTGACGCTTTTATATCTGAAACAATAGTACTCTGCACCTTTTGAGAAACTTGTTGATTTTCTATTTCAGGTCTTCTCCGATCCTTATACTCATCAATAGTCATCCCTAAATACTGAACAAGTCTAGCCTCTCCACCAATTTGCGATGCATAATATTTTACCCGTCTATCCAACTCAGACTCTACCATTTCAGGATTTGAATAAATACTATCTCGTTCTCCTTTATGTAGATATAATTTTTGAATAATCAATTGATTCAAAATTTCACACTTCAAGTCTCCAGGATAAAATGACATATCCTTTTTTGCTTGAGTATATTCTGCTTCTAGGTCTGAACGTAAAATGATATGATTCCCTATTACTGCTACTATCTCGTCTAGCACTGGTTGGTTTTGGGCATAACCTTCAAAGCCAAATATCAGAAGTAATAGTGTTAATGTTTTTTTCAAAATAGCTGTATTTTTTTGTTGCGGTATGCTTTATCTAATAAATCTGACTCAATGGTTTTCTGGAGCTCTTGTTGGCGATTCATTAAAAGGATCTCCTTTATTCGTTGCTTCTCAAGAACAAACGGAGATAACATGCTCCGTATTTTAAAATCATTAATTTTAACAAAGTAAACGAAGTCTCCTTCATTGATACGAATATACTTATGGTTATTTAAGTAGTGTTCCTGATTATATGTATTGATAGGTATTTCCTTAAGAATGTCGTCAAAAAACACCCAAGAGTTACCATTTTCATAGTAGTTACCCCCACTATTTGAGAGGGATACTAATGTAGGGTTTATCGATTGATCATTAGCCTTAAAACTTGACCACAATAAATCTAAATTTTTTGACTCCAGTGGGATCTTATAAAAAACTAGCTTGATGATGTTCTGAGTCAATTCAAATTCATTTTTATTCTCATCATAATAAAGTTCTAATTCTTGAGTACTAAATGAAGTATCTATCTCTTGCCGGATAAGTTTATTAATAAGTTCGTACGAGATTAAGTCGTGTTTGTAGGCTTCTAATTCCTTAGACTTATCTTTTTCTTGACTATTTAGTACTCGCTCTGCCTCATTCAGTAAAACTTGTTTAGAAACCCAAATATTTATGAACTCTTTGGTAAGAAATACGCTATCCTCGAATGAGGCATCATTGGAAATCAAATTAGCAATATCCGTGTCATACAATTCATTTCCAAAAGCTTTTGCAATTACTTTACCTGAAGTGTTTGAATCACATGAAAAAACAGAAAAGATGGTTAATATGATTAAAATCTTCTTCAACTATTAATCATTGTAAAGTCTTGAGACATTATCCTCATATACTTGTATTGGAAATTTATTTTTCAGATCTTCAATCCAACTTACCTCCAAGTAATTCTGATAATCAGAAGTAATAGCCCCTCTATTCTCATCCAATAATTTTTGTGTTGGAGCAAGTATATTATTGATTCTTACAAACTTAAATTGTTGGCTTTCTCCTGCGATCTTGTATACTCCCTTTTCCAAATCAATTTTTTCTAATAATGGATCTTTTGATTTCTCAATTTTTTTGGAATCAATGGTTACAGCAATTGGATTTTTTGCATTGCAACGATTCAAGATTTCTTTTATTGACTTCCCTTTCTTGGCTAATTTCATAGCTATCTTTCTTGCTTTTGAATCACTACAGCTAAAAATATCTACATCCGCTCTCTTATTCCACATATAGTTCTCTTTATTCTCATCATAAAAAGCTTGAAGACCTAGAGTATCTCTCACCGCTCTACTCCATACTTTCTTATCAGTAAGTTCAAACAATAAAATACCATCCTTGTATTCCTGCATTATATTTTTGAATGCTTCATATTTTTCCTCTAGCAAACCTTCCTCATAATCTAAATTAATTTGTTCTATGAAAGCTTCATAAATATCATCAACTGCATTAGTCAACGTCTTATTCGATTTTGTTTGATTTGTTGCCACATATCCAAAGAAATAGTCATCTTTATACTCTCTCTCTCCAATCTTGCACAAGATAATACCGCTACCTTCTTGTTTTTTATATCTTGCTTGTAATAAATCCGCTGAAAAAGAATCTCGAATAGCTTCCAATCCTGAGACTTCTTGAAAATTATTTTCTTTCTTTAATCTCACAACAACTACTTCTTTATTCAACTCACTGCGGCTATCTCTTTCAACTTTTCTTCGAATAAATTCTTTTCTCTCCTCATATGATGCCCTTGGTTTTGTTTCAATTCGTTTGATAATATGCCAACCAAACCTTGTTTTAATAGGATCACTGATATCTCCATCCTTCTGAAGTGTGTATGCCACATCTTTAAATTCAACGGGTATGTTCGGAGTTGTTCGATTTATCCAGCTTAATTCGCCCCCTTTAGAATTGGTATTAAAGTCCTCAGAAAATTTTTCTACTATAGTTGTCCAATCTCCGCCATCTGTTAATTTCTCATGTACTGCATCTATTCGTTCTTTGGTACTATCAATCTGGGACGGATTGTAATATTTAATCATGATATGAGCGACTTTCATATCTCCCATCGATTCACGTTTGTCAGCTACATATACCAAATGATACCCATATTTGGTTCGAATTGGTAAACTTACCTCTCCTACTGGTGTGTTAAAGGCTGCATTTTCGAAAGGATAAATCATCTGAAAACTTGTAAAATAACCAAGAACTCCACTATTGTCTTTTGCTGAAGGATCTTCAGAATAAGCTTTTGCTATCTCCTCAAACTTTTCACCATTTTTAATCCTAGCTCTTAAACCTAATATTTTTTGATAGGCTGCCAGTGTATCAACAGGCTTTGCATCAGAAGAACAATTAATCAATAAATGACTTGCATTCACCTCATAACGACCTCTATCATATGCTTCTTTAATTAATCTGTCTGTAACTGTTTTATCCGTCAAGTATGGTTGAGCTAGCTGTTTTCTATAACCAGCAAGCTCTTTTATGAAACTAGGCAAAGTGTCCATTTTCAATCGATAAGCCTGCTCAACTTTTAATTTAAACTTGACATATAAGTCTAAATATTCTTCTATTTCTTGTTTTGTTGGCGAGGATTCTCCTTGCTTGTTTTTATTGAAAACACGCATAAACTCATCATTATAAACAAGTTTATCTCCGTAACTGAAAATTGGGAATGTCTGTATAGCATCTTCACTAATTTGGTTAGGACTTATTGTCACATTTTGAGCATTAATAATAGATGTTCCAAGAAAAAATAATAAAGCAAATAAATTAACAACTTTTGTCATGGTGTTCATATAAAATATTTAATAGAACGCGAATTTAATATTTTATCATATGCATGACCTCCTCAAAATAAAATAAAACCGTACAAGATATGTTGTATGGCATAGAACTATCCTATTTTTGAATTTGTTAATTTAAAAAATGAGTTTCTTTAATGCATATTATTCTGAGGACTTTGAGGATAAATTATTTGTTGAAGAAATAATAAAAAGATGGAATCAAGGCGATAATGAGTTTTACATTTACACTTCAGGAACAACAGGTAAGCCAAAGCAAATTACACTAACTCGAAAACTTCTAAAATGGAGTGCAACATCCACCCTTAATAAGCTTAATTTAACAAGACATAAGATAATGTGCTGCCTTCCTGTTCAAAAAACAGGAGGTTTTATGCAACTCATTCGAGCTCTGATATGGGAATGTGATATCCATTTTTTTAAGCCTTCAAATGACCCACTAGACTCAATAGGAGAACATGATTTCACGACAATATCACTCACCCCAACTCAATTCAAATCAAGCCTACTAAAGTTCCCTGAACAACTCAATAAGTTTAGACATATCCTAATTGGTGGTGCACCATCAAGCAATTCTTCATCATTCAACTCCAAATTAAATCATCCTCAAATTTGGCTCACTTATGGTATGACCGAAACTGCGAGTCATATAGCGATGCAAAATTTGACAAATAATGAGACTGTATTAAACCCTTTGCTAGGTGTAAAAATTAGTCAAAAAGAGACCCTTCAAATCCATATACCCGAATTAAACATTCAACTTCAGACTAATGATATTGCAGAGTTTAGAGAGGGTGGTTTTGTAATATTAGGGAGATCTGACGACGTAATAAATAGCGGGGGCATTAAAATTCATCCCCATCAAATAGAGACAGTCATCGAAAGCTTATTTCAAATGATGAAGCTTCAAAAAAAATTTTATGTATCCAAAGAAAATCACCCTGAGTATGGTGAAATTCCAATTTTGATTGTAGAGGGTGAACCTGACTTCAATCAAAAATATTTCATTGAAACACTAACTCCTCTTTTACCTAAATACCATACACCAAAAAAAATCCTTTTTACCCCCAAAATACGAAATACAGAAACAGGAAAGGTAATTCGTGAAGGCTATTAAATTTGTGGCATGGGTAAGAAAGGTAAACTACAGAAATTTGCAGAAGTAACGGCTTTTAGCAATTGCTATGAAAGAGCAACCGAGCTGAAAGGCAAATGGGCAACACATGTGTTCAAAAATAATAACCCCATTACTATTGAACTCGCTTGTGGTAAAGGAGAATACACTTTGGGTTTAGCAAAAAGGTTTCCTGATAGGAATTTCATAGGTGTTGACATAAAAGGGAATCGGATATGGAAAGGAGCTAAATATGCTCTTGAAAATAACATGCATAATGTGGCATTTCATCGGATTATGATTGGCAATATTGAAGATTATTTTGCCCTTGGCGAAATCGATGAATTTTGGATTACTTTCCCAGACCCTCAGCACGCTAAAAAAAGAAAGAGGTTGACAAATCCTATGTTTCTTGAACGATACAGAAATATTTCAAACTCTCACCCTATCATGAATTTAAAAAGTGATTCGACTAGATTTTATGAGTACACAAAAGAGGTTATAGCAGAACAAAACTTAGAAGTAATCGAAAACAGTGATGATATCTACCAATGGGATGCAATACCCGAGTATCTTGCCAACATACAAACATTCTATGAAAAAATCTGGCTGGAAGATGGTAAAAAAATCAAGTACTTAAAGTACAGACTCTAATTACCTGACAAGACAAAAATCTAAAGATTATTCTCGATGTAGTCAATTAGTGAATGAATGACTTTTATGTGAATTTCTTGTGCCCGATCAGCATAGTCACTCTTTGGAGCTCTGATTTCAACATCGCACAAGTTTGCCATTTTACCCCCGTCTTTACCAGTAAGACCGATTACTTTCATTCCCTTGTCTCTAGCAGCTTTGATTGCATGAATCACATTTTGGCTATTCCCACTGGTACTAATTGCAAGCAAAACATCACCTTCTCGTCCAACACCTTCTATGTATCTTGAAAAAACATACTCATAACCATAATCGTTGCCAACACATGCCATGTGACTAGCATCGCTAATTGCAATTGCACCAATAGCCGGTCTATTGTCGCGGTACCTACCTGTCAATTCCTCAGCAAAATGCATCGCATCACAAAGACTTCCACCATTTCCACAACTAATAATTTTGCCGTCAGATTGGATGCTATCAACTAGCAGCTGACCTGCTTTTTCAATGGATTCAAAATTTTCAGGATTTGAAATAAATATCTCTAAAACTTCCTTTGCTTCTATAAAATGTTGTTGAATACTCATATTATTTATTATTTACCATTTTGGCTTGGTACTCTGCTAGACCATCCTTTAAAAATTTAATATACCCTTCCACATCTAAGTCGTAGGTTTTTGAGGGTTGAAGCAGGTTTCCTTCGTTATCTAACAATGCATACTGAGGTTGGGCATTGGCATCGAAGAAGCATTCTTGAATCGTACTATTTTTCTTTGCTAATGTCTTAATTAGTTTTCCTTTTTTATTATAAAACCACTCGTCTTCAGGCAGCTCCACTGTTTTTTCATCAACATACAAAGAAATCACTAGGTATTCTTCATCAAGCAAATTATGCACCCTTGGATCTGACCAAACACGAGCTTCCATCTCTCGACAGTTCACACAGCCATGACCAGTAAAATCTAAAAAAACTGGCCTACCAATTTTTCTTGCAACTTCCATACCTTGTTCATAATCAAAATAACCCCTTAGACCATCAGGTAAGTGCAACTTATCTTCATATAAAGGCTTAACACCTGCATAGTATGGTTTATGATCATCCTTGGATTCTAAAATATTAAAATCATGAGTACTCATAGGTGGCAAATAACCAGCTAGAGCTTTTAATGGGGCACCAAATAACCCTGGAACTAAATATGATACAAAGGCAAATGTTGCTATAGAAAACAATAATCGAGGGACTTTCAAAAATGGCATATCACTATCATGAGAAAATTTAATTTTACCCAACAAATAGAAACCCATTAATAGAAATATAACAATCCAAAGTCCAATATAAATTTCACGATCTAAAATACCCCAATGATACGTTTGGTCAGCTACACTCAAAAATTTCAGACCAAAGGCAAGTTCAAGGAAACCAAGCACTACTTTTACAAAATTCAACCAACCTCCAGAAGTTGGTAAGCTATTTAACCAATTAGGAAAAATTGCAAACAGTGAAAATGGAATGGCAAATGCTAGAGAAAAACCTAGCATCCCAATTAAGGGTTTCACAAATGCTCCTCCAGCAGACTGAACAAGAATACTCCCTACTATAGGACCAGTACATGAGAAGGAAACCAATACAATGGTAAATGCCATAAAGAAGATACCAATTAAACCTCCTTTGTCTGCTTGTTGATCTGCCTTATTAACCAACCAACTTGGCAAAACAATTTCAAATGCCCCAAAAAATGATGCCGCAAAAACAATAAAAATCAAAAAGAAGAAAATATTCGGTAACCAATGAGTTGACAACCAATTAGCTGCTGCAGGACCAGCAACGACTGCTACTAGAGTCCCAATAAAAACATAGATAGCAATAATACTCACACCATAGATAAAACCATTCCGAATAGCCTTAGCCTTACTTCCATCCTTCATGAAAAAAGATACCGTCATTGGTATCATCGGAAATACACACGGTGTTAGTAGAGCAGCTAATCCAGATAAAAATGCAAGGATAAATAAACCCCAATATGTCGTAGATTCTTCATTTGATTCACCCTGAAAAGTTTTCACCTCACACAGAGTTGTATCCTTTTTTGAGACTGCCTGATAACCTGAATAATTTACACTATCGGAAGAAATTAGCCCTGCAAATGGTGTATACCCTTCTGTACTCGATTGATTATTTTTTAACGTTAGAGGTTCTTTATCAATTATATTTTGTGGCTCAACAGGTTCAATCTTTGGATCCTCTGCTATTGGAATAGGTTTGACTTCAGTAGGCTTTTTATCAGAAACCAACGATTCCCCTGACACGTTAAGTCCATCAATATGAAAATCATACTCGAAGATTACACACATTCCATCAGATGTACACATCTGATATTCTAAGATACCTTCAATATCTGGGTTTGATGTCAGTAGTTTAATCTGCTGTCTAAATTCGGCCTTATTCTCAAAATCAGCAACTTCACATTCAAAAATATCATCTATATAGTGATGAGATCCAATTGCATTAGCTCCTCCAAGAAGATCAAATGACGAATTTTCAGTGTATGTAAACTGTGCTTTTACAGGCGGGCAATCCCCATAATCATTTGAATAAATGTGATACCCTTCAGGAATGGGTGTGGTAAATATTACCTCTATTACATCACCAACTTTTACATTACTTTTGGTAATAGCATAACTCCAATCAGCAGATGGCACTTTTTGGCCAAAAACAGAAGAAACTAAAAAAAACAATCCCAAAAGAAATAAGTACTTTCTCATAATTATACTTTAATGACTTCAAATTAAACGCTTTCTGATACAATTCATTATAACAAATGTAGATAAGTGTATAAAGTAGTAACTCGGATGATTTAAAGGGCTCTAAATTTGAATTCAATAACTTTACCTTAAATGAGACCATCTTTAACGATAATTCTTAGCTTTTTAATTCTCATATTACAAGCACAGAAGCAGACACCAACTCAATATATTGATCGATATAAAGAATTGGCCATAATTGAAATGCATCGTAGTGGAGTACCTGCAAGCATAACTTTATCACAAGGAGTTTTGGAAAGTAGTAGTGGAAATAGTCGATTGGCAAAATTTGCAAATAATCATTTTGGAATTAAGTGCAAAGGCAATTGGACAGGCAAGACAATCTATGCAAATGATGATGCTCCTGATGAATGTTTTAGAGCATATGGATCTGTTCTAGAATCATACAAAGATCATTCTGATTTTTTAAGAAAAAACTGGCGATATCATGAATTATTTGAACTAAAAATAACAGATTATAAAGGGTGGTGTCATGGGCTAAGAAAAGCTGGATATGCGACTAACCCTCAGTACGGAAAAATATTAATCAATCTCATTGAACGATACGAGCTAAACCAATACGATACCCAAAAACTACCACAAAAGGAGACTCCTGAAGAAGGAGAAAAAATCAATGGAGTTCCTATAAAAATTGCTACTAAAAACGAGACGGTTAGTAACATTGCAGAGGAAAATTATTTAAAGGATAAGCACATCAGGAAATGGAATGATTTGCCTAAAGACGAAGAAATAAAAACTGGAGAAATTGTATACCTAAAACCAAAAAGAAGGAGGGGATCTGAACAAAAACATATCGTTACAAGTACAGATAACATGCGAAGTATTTCTCAAACATATGGTATCAAACTAAAGCACTTGTATAAGAAGAACCGTATGGAAACTGGCACTGAACCTAAAGAAGGAGAGGTCTTGTATATGCAGAAAAAAAGAGCTAGTGATAACCCTATTAAAACAGAAGTTCAGAAGCCTAATTGGGAAGAAGAAAAGAAATTTATAAACCCAAGTGCAGAAAATCAAAAAATCATTGATTCTACTCAATTCAATAACCCTGGAGCAATAAACAAAGTAACGATTGAAGTTCCAGACTTTCATATTGTCATTAAGGGTGATAACATTTATAGAATCGCTGAAAAATACCATGTATTTGAGGAGGATATTCTAAAATGGAATTCGAATTTAAACCCAAATGCCATGCGTATTGGACAAAAAATAATTCTTAAAGAAGAGTTATCTGCTCCTAATGAAGTAAAAGAAGAAAAAGTCATTAGAGAGAATCTGTCAAATGAGGACACTGAACAAATTCAAAAAGCAATTGCAGTAGACGGAACAATGACTCACATAGTAGTCAAAGGAGATACGTTGTATAATATTTGCAAACGATATAGTGTTAACATAGAGCAACTTAAAGAATGGAATAATTTAGAAAGTATCACTATTCAAATTGGGCAAAAGTTAATTGTATCTCCATAAATGACACCAACACAAATACTTATTGCTTTAGTCAGCTACTTTTTATTATTAATTGCTATCTCATGGGTCACGTCAAAGAACAATGACCACAGGTCCTTTTATACAGGGAATAGAAAATCCCCATGGTTTCTTGTTGCTTTCGGGATGATTGGTGCATCCTTATCAGGAGTCACTTTTTTATCTGTACCAGGGTGGGTAGATAGTAGTCATTTTGGGTATCTTCAAACGGTAATGGGTTATATGGTTGGATATATCATCATTGCCCAAATTTTAATTCCTATTTATTATCGTCAAAATCTGACATCTATATATACTTACTTAGAAAATCGGTTTGGAGAAAACTCCTACAAAACTGGTGCTGCATATTTCATTTTAAGTCGGATCATTGGTGCATCATTTCGATTATTCCTAGTAGCTGGTGTTTTACATACATTTGTTTTCGAACCCTTCGGAATACCTTTCTGGGGTGCAGTAGCAATTACAATTATTCTCATATTTCTTTATACTTCAAAAAGCGGTATAAAAACTGTGGTATATACGGATACTCTCCAAACAACATTTCTAATTACAGCTGTAATATTGACTTTAATATTTATCATTAATGATCTGGATTGGTCTTTTGGAAATGCATTCGCCCATTTAATTCAAGACCCTAATACACAAATTTTTCATTGGAATGGAAATGGCAGTAATATTTTCTGGAAACAGTTTCTGGGTGGTGTATTTATAGCATTGGCTATGACTGGGTTAGACCAAGATATGATGCAAAAAAACCTGAGTATCAATTCGATAAAAAATGCTCAAAAGAACATTTACATTCAAATGGGATTATTCATTGTAGTAAACATCATCTTTTTGAGTCTTGGGGCACTTTTGTATACATATGCAGATTTAAAAGCTTTGAATTTTGAAGGAAAATCAGACGAATTATTCAGCTTTGTGGCTATGCAACATGCCACACCAATGGTGAGCATTGCATTTATTATTGGTCTGGTAGCTGCTGCGTACAGCAGTGCCGATAGTGCTTTAACTGCATTAACTACTAGCTTTTGTGTAGATTTCTTGGGCTACGAACGATCAAGACCAACCGATATTAAAATGAGAAGACTCGTGCACATCGGATTTGCCCTGATTCTTTTTATAACCATCCTCATATTTAATTCTATAAACAATGAGGCTGTTATTAAAGAATTGTTTCGTGCTGCCGGATTTACTTATGGACCTTTACTCGGGTTATTTTCATTTGGGATATTGACTAAAAATAAAATCAGCGATCGATATGTTGTATACATAACCCTCCTATCTATTCTTTTGACAGGAATCTATTTTTATGGAATGCCTATTATAGTTCAAGGATTCGAAGCAGGGTTCGAATTAATTATCATTAACGGATTTTTTACCTATATTCTGCTTTATTTCAATAGCTATTTATTAAGTGAAAAGTCATAAACAATCAAAAAAATCATGGAAAATCAATCAAACGAACGAATAAAAAAAGCATTTCAAAATAAAAACTGGCCAGAAATTAAAAGCTCAGACAGCTGGAATATTTTTAAGGTTATGGCAGAATTTGTTGATGGATACGAGACACTATCCAAAACTGGGCCATGTGTTTCCGTTTTTGGATCTGCAAGAACAAAACCAGGTACCAAATATTATGAGATGGCTACAGAAATTGGTCAAAAACTAGCATCTGTTGGACTTGGAGTAAT
>JAQWZS010000212.1 GCA_029253325.1 Bacteroidia bacterium | reverse complement strand
TTGTCGTGGATACGAATACTTCCTCCACCGACTTCCATACCATTGATGGCCATATCATAGGCGTTAGCTTTCACTCGACCAGGACTATCTTTCATATATTCCCGATCTTCGGGTATAGGAGACGTAAATGGGTGATGCATCGCATGCCACTTGTCACTTTCTTCATCGTATTCGACCAATGGAAAATCAACAACCCAACAGCCCTTAAATTGATCTTTGGAACGAAGTCCTTCATGTTCAGCAACAAATAGTCGGAGTTCATTCATTTGTTTTCTTACCTTGTCCTTGTCTCCACTCAACACTAGAATGAGATCATTGGGGTTACTTTGACAAGCTTCTGCCCATTTTGCAAGTTGATCGGGTCCAAAAAATTTATCGACAGAAGATTTGTAAGTACCGTCTTCGTTCACTCGACAATAAATCATGCCCATAGCTCCGATTTGTGGACGTTTGACCCAATTAGTCAGTTCGTCAAGTTGTTTTCTAGTATATGAGTTACCACCTATTACATTAATTGCAACAACGCTATCCGCATTGTCAAATACACCAAATCCATTCCCTTTGGTGACAGCATCAATGTCAGCTAATTCCATACCAAATCGCATATCAGGCTTATCGCTTCCAAACCTTTGAATGGCTTCGTCATAGGTTAATATTGGGATATCACCCAAATCAATATTTTTTACCTTTTTGAATACAGATCGGATCATTCCTTCAAAAGTTGCGAGCACATCATCGCGTTCTACAAAACTCATTTCGCAATCGATTTGAGTAAATTCAGGCTGACGGTCTGCACGGAAGTCTTCATCTCGAAAACACTTGACAATCTGGTAATACTTGTCCAAGCCACTCACCATGAGTAATTGTTTGAAAGTTTGTGGACTTTGAGGAAGAGCATAATACTGTCCTTCATTCATTCTACTTGGCACCACAAAATCACGAGCACCCTCTGGAGTAGATTTAATAAGAACAGGGGTTTCAACATCAATAAAATCAGCATCGTTCAAGTAGTCTCGAACGGCCTTATTAAGCTTGCTACGGAGAATTAACTTGTCTTGGATAGGGTTTCTTCGCAGGTCTAAATAGCGATACTTTAGACGAATTTCTTCACCTCCATCGGTTTCATCTTCAATGGTAAAAGGAGGAGTAAGTGCTGCATTGAGCACTTCAAATTCGCGAACTTGAATTTCAATATCACCCGTAGGGATTTGTGTATTCTTGTTGCTTCGTTCGATAACTTCTCCTTTAACTTTAATCACAAACTCACGTCCCAATGATCGGGCTTGGGTGTTCAATTCTTTATCTTGGTCTTCGTTAAAACTCAGTTGAGTAATCCCATAACGATCTCTGAGGTCTATGAACGTCATAGCACCAAAATCTCTTCTTCGTTGAACCCATCCGCTAAGGGTTACTTCTTTGCCGATGTGATTAGACCTTAACTCGCCGCAAGTGTGTGTTCTGTGCATTGCCGCAAATTTAAGGCTTTGATTCGTATTTGATGTAACCTTTTATGGCTATGTTAACGATTGATTTAGGATGATTTATAAAAAATTAAAAAAGTTTTAAATTTATTTAGACTAATTAAAAATAGTAATTATTTTTGCATCAAAATATCAATTAAAATGAAAAGTAACATCAAATTTTTATTAGGCTTTATAGCTCTAATTTCTATCTCTTTGCAATCGTGTAAGGATGATGACACGACAACTACTCCAAATGATAGTTCTTACGAGATCCCAACCTCATATACTGAGTTTGAAAACGTATCTTATGGAGGACAAACACAGCGATTAAATCAACTGCTAGAGATTAAAAACTATTTTAAATCATCACTTTCAGATGAAACTGCATTAGATGAGGAAAAACTTTTAGCAATGTTTTCTAATGATGCTTCGAAAGCAGGATGGGCAGGAACGTATGAAGATTCCAAGCAGATCAAGAGTAAAACTTTTGAACCTGTTCAAATAGAATTTGAAAATGTTCTAAAAAGTATGGTGAAAGCAAGTACCTCAGATAAAACACATGCTCAGGGAGTTGCAGGTTTGAGTACATCAAATGATAACTCTAAAAAATACTGGTTAAATGCAAATGGTGTAGATGAAGCTCAAGTTTTCGAAAAAGGACTTATGGGAGCATTCATTTCTTATCAGATAAATGAGGTTTATACCGGTGATTCTAAAATGATCGTAGATAACGAAGAAGTTACTCCTGGAAAAGGAACTGCAATGGAACATCATTGGGATGAAGCTTTTGGTTACCTAGGTGTGCCTAATGATTATCCAGCCACAACAGAAGGTTTGTTATTTTGGGGTTCTTATGCGAATAAGAGAGATGGATTGTTAGCATGTAATCAACAGCTGATGGACGCATTTATTGCTGGTAGAGCAGCAATAACCAATAAAAATTTAGCTAACCGTGACATAGCAATTAAAGACGTAAGATTAGCCATGGAAAAATTAGCTGCAGCAAATGCAATTCATTACATAAATGCAACCTTGGCGGCTATGGATGATTTATGTATAAAGGGCCACATGC
Source organism: Bacteroidia bacterium (assembly GCA_029253325.1). Classification (GTDB taxonomy): domain Bacteria; phylum Bacteroidota; class Bacteroidia; order NS11-12g; family UBA9320; genus UBA9320. The sequence continues at coordinate 6,885 of JAQWZS010000212.1, read as the reverse complement.
TTGCTGAAGCCTATGGTTTTGCATATGCTTTAAAATTTAATACTGATAAAACTATTGAAGCTTCAGATTTAACAGGTGTATTAGCTAATTTAGGAGGATCAGGCTTATTAGCGGATTTAGATTTTTATAGCGTTGATGAAAGTAAACTTAACAATGCTAAAAATAAATTATCATCAACCTATGGTCTTGATGACATTAAAGATACACTTTAAAGTTTAAAATGACACATCCTCACTTACCCAAATATAGGTTGTTAGCAGCTTTTTGTGTACTAACTATTGTTGGATTTTTAACTTCTTGTAAAGATGATAACCAAAAATTCACTCCTAGTTGTATATCAGAATATGATATTTCTCCTTTACTTTTAAACTATTCAGATGAGATTGTCATACCTAGACTTGAGTCGTTTGACAACCAATTCGATAAATGCCTCAAACAAGGTGTAAACTTTATCGATAATCCACAATTAACCAATCTGACTCAGTTTAGAGAGGAATATATAGTTGTTTACAAATTGTGGCAGACAGTCAGTACCTTTACATTTGGGCCAGGTGAGGATGTTTTTTGGGTGAATTCGTTTAATAACTTTCCTTTGAATGAATCTAGAGTTTTATTAGATGTTCAAGAAAGTAAGATGAATTTTTCATCTCCGGAGGATTATAATAAGGGTTTGCCGCTCCTAGATTTTTTCTTGTATGGTTTGTCAGCTTCTGATGAGGGGATTTTGGATTCATTCAAAACTAATAGTGCATTTGGTATCTATACTAAAGCAGTATTGGATGATATGGATAAAAAATTAGATGATGTGCTTGAGAATTGGCAATCATATGCGAATCAGTTTAAACAAAATACGGGAACAACAGACGGACAATCTATTAACTTATTAGTTAATGCCTTGAATAAAGACTATGAGAATATAAAACGGAATAAAATCGGAATCCCTAGTGGAGTTTTATCTCTTGGATTTACAAACCCTCGAGAAGTCGAATCTTATCATAGTGGGCAATCACTTGAATTAGCAAAGACAGCAATTCAATCTTCAAAAGATCTTTTTTTAGGAACTAAGTTAGATGGAACTGATGGCGAAGGTCTGGAGGAGGTTTTAAGATCGATAGGAGCTAATAAGAATGGAATAAGTTTAGCTGACGTAATAATTAATCAGTATGATATTGCTCTCGAAAAAGTTGATGCGATTCAAGAGACACTTCATGAAAGTGTGGATGAGGACAAAGAAAATGTAATAAAAGCATACAATGTTTTGTCTGAACAAGTAATCTACCTGAAGAGCGATATGCCTAGTGTGATGTGCATACCCATTACATATGTAGATAATCCAAGTGATTCTGATTAAATATAAAGAAGTTGCATGTGATTAGTAAACAAAGGAGTATTTACCCCTTAGTTACTTTCCGAATCCTATTCGGTGGATTGATGTTTTTTAGTTCAATTCGATTTTGGATGCAAGGATGGATTGAAAAGCTATATATTCAACCTACTTTTTTCTTTAAATATTATGGTTTTGAATGGGTAGATATGTACCCTCAGGCTTTTGTAAAGCCATTATTTTTTATAATGATTCTGGCGGCATTGTTTGTTGTTATTGGTCTTTTATACAGAGGTGCTCTTGTTGTTTTCCTTTGTATATTTACATATTTTGAGTTAGTCGATGCGACAAACTACCTCAATCATCATTACCTTGTCGTTTTACTCGGATTTTTATTATTGCTAACACCTGCTAATCGAGCTTTTTCTTTGGATGTTTGGAGAGGTGCTGTGAAACCAAAGACAACAATCCCACAATTATTTATCTGGATGATTATGCTTCAGATTGGTATTGTGTATACTTGTGCTGGCATTGCTAAGTTGAATTCAGATTGGGTGTTACACGCCTTACCACTTCGAATTTGGTTGCCTGAACATCAAGATCTACCAATTATTGGGGGGTTATTTAAGCATGCTGAGATAGCCTATTTTTTTAGTTGGGTTGGAGCATTTTATGATTGTACGATATTTTATTTTTTATGTTGGAAAAAGTCTAGACCATATGCATATATCACCGTAGTAGTATTCCATCTTATGACATACATATTGTTCAATATTGGAATATTTCCATGGTTGATGATAACTAGTAATCTTATCTTCTTTAGTGATCAATTCCATCAAAGGTTATATAAGGTGTCATCGAATGAAAATCAGCAGTCTTTTGTTGTCAGTCATAAAAAGATATTTTCTTCTTTTTTGGGAATATATTTTTTAATTCAAATTATACTCCCTCTCCGTCATATGGTTTATGCAGGAAGCACATATGTTACAGAAATTGGCTATCGGTTTGGGTGGAGAGTCATGTTGGTTGAAAAGTCGGGGATTGTTACATTTATTTTGAAAGACAAAACCACTAAACGATTTATGGAAATAGCGAATATAGAATACCTTACCCCATTTCAAGAGAAACAAATGGCTATTCAACCTGATTTTATGCTACAGTTTGCAAGGCATATTGCTCATGAGAACAAAGATCTCGTCTCTGATCCTCAGGTATATGTGAATTCATTCATAACAATCAATGGACGAACTTCTAAACGATATATTAACCCTAATGTTGATTTATTAACTGAGAGTGATGACTGGGGGAATAAACCATTTATTATTGCTAGAGATTTAAAATGAGACGTTGGGCTTCGCTAGCATTTTTATTTTTAGGCTGTCTTTGTCGGGCTCAATCTTCTTTATTATTAAAAATCGATGGATTAAAAAATGCAAAAGCTACCTTTTATTTGAGTGATACTAATTATTTAATTAATGCTCAAAATACACAAATTGATGAGCTTCAACCCGGAGATTACGACTATCATTTACAACTTTCAGGAGGTGAAATTAGGGGCAATGTCAATATAAAGTTGGGCCCTAATTCATTGACTATTCAATTGCCTGAGTTGGGTGTTCAGTTAAACCAAGTGGATGTTTCTGGTTCTAGAGCAAAAACAAGTTTGAGCCAAATAGTTGGGACAGAAATATTTGCAGCTAAAAAAACCGAGTTGATTTCTCCTGATTCACGAAGTATGAATTTAGCTAACAATAATACTAGGCAACTTTTCAATCGTATTCCTGGATTAAATATTTGGGAAAATGATGCATCAGGTATCCAAATTAATATTGGAAGTAGAGGGTTAAGTCCAAATAGAACTAGTAATTTCAATACGAGGCAGAATGGATATGATATTAGTGCAGACGCATTGGGGTATCCGGAGTCATATTATGTACCACCATCAGAGGCAATTAATCAAATTCGCTTAATAAGAGGAGCTTCAGCTTTACAGAGTGGGCCTCATTTTGGAGGTCTTTTAGATTATCAACTGAAAGAACAGGAGGAAAGTCCAATATTGATAAGGCAAAGTTTAACTGGTGGGTCTTTTCGTTTTTTGAATAGCTTTACAAGTGTAGGCGGAACAAAAAATAAGTGGAGTTATTATGGATTTTTTCAAAGAAAGCAAGGAGATGGTTTTATACCTAATGCAGAATTTTTTCAGAACACTGGTTATGTATCTCTAGCGTATCGTCCTTCTAAAAAATCACAAATCAAGCTTCAATATACTCGAATGAACTATTTAGCTAAGCAACCTGGTGGATTGACTGATACAGAATTTGAGATGAATCCCTATCAAGCTAAACGCTTGCGAAATTGGTTTTCTGTGGATTGGAATTTATATGCTTTAATTTGGGATAAAAGATTTGCGAAACAGCAACGGTTGAATATCCGATTTTTTGTGTTAGATGCGAACAGAAAATCTGTTGGAGATCTCAATAGACCTAATAGGCCAGATGCAGATAGGGAACGCGATTTAATTATTGGTAAGTTTAATAATTGGGGTATGGAAAGTCGTTTTTTAAACCACTATACACTTTTTAATAAACCATCTACTATTTTATTTGGATTAAGAGCGTATCGAGGGAATAATTGGAGTCAACAAGGATTTGCAGAGAGAGGAGAGGATTCTGATTTTAATTTCATCAATAAAGAGAGCGTGGGGGTATCCGATTACAAACATCAGGGACTCAATGCAGCATTATTTGCGGAAAACATCATTCGCTTACCCTACCAAATTTCAATCATACCCGGTATTCGATGGGAGGCAATAGAAACCAACGCAAATGGATTTTACAAGAATAGATTAATCTCTGGGGGACGTCTAATATTCGAGGATACGATTCCTGTTTCACGTTCTTATTTTCGTCAATTCCCACTTCTCGGATTGGGGGTTAGTAAAAAATATAAACAATGGGAGATATTGGCCAACATTACTCAGAATTATCGTTCTATCAATTTTAGCGACATGAGTATTTCTAATCCTAATTTAATAGTAGATTATAATTTGAAAGACGAGTCAGGATTTAACATAGACCTTACATTTAGAGGGTATCTTATACCCAAGGTTTGCTGGTTTGATTTTAGTTTATTTTACCTTATTTATCAAGATAGAATTGGAATTTCTGAGACTGTTGTTGAGCAAAATGGAGCAAAGCAATTGACTGCATTTAGAACGAATATCGGAAGAGCATTTAGCAGAGGAATGGAGTCTTATGTAAGATTTAACCTATTGGATTTAATGAAAGTAAATAACTCGAATTGGCAGGTTGAATCATTTGTTAACTATAGTTTAATTGATGGGAAGTATACCCAAGGGCTCTCATCATTTGAGGGGAAACAACTTGAATATGTGATTCCTCATTTACTCAGAGCTGGATTAATCATTCGTTGTCAGAAATGGCATGCTTCGTACCAATTTAATTATCAGGATTTGCAATATACGGATGCAAATAATAGTATTCGTGTAAGCGATGCAACCCGAGGTATTGTGCCTTCATTCTCTGTAAATGATTACTCTATGGGATATGAAATGAGGCATTTTCAAGTGAAATTTTCTGTAAATAATATCTTTAACAAAGCATATTTTACAAGAAGAGCTTTGAGTTATCCTGGTCCAGGAATTATAGTAGGTCAACCCAGAAATTTATATATAAAGCTGTCGTATATTTTTGGGAGTTAACCAATGCATGATCATTTAATCCGTCTTTAAATCATTAAGTGAAAAGCTTTTACGAACGTATGGAAATTGGATTTTTTTGGTTAAGGAATAGTAAATATTCAAACCAGAAATACCAGCTACATTAAGTGCTCCAAGGTCAAGATGACCATTGTTGTTCATTGTTTCGTCTGGCATGATGATATGTTCTACCTGACCGACCATCAATGTGGTTCCATTGGATTTAATTGGGATTTCTTCAACAAACTGTAACCCCATCTTAATTGGACTTTCTTTCACAAATGGAGCATCATATCCATCAATATAACTTGGTGTCAGTTTACTTTTTTCAAATTCATTGATAGAAACATCAAACTTAGCAGAGGTATAATGAGCATTTTGGATGAAATCAGTAGTTACAAAATTGATGGTATAAACCCCAGTCGACATGATATTCTCGTGTGTGTGACGACGAACGTCACCTTGAGGTCTCAATATAAATCCAAAAAGAGCAGGGTTACTTCCTAGGTGAACTACCGAACTAAAAATAGCAAGATTTTCCTTTCCTTTTTGGTCAATAGTTCCAATTAAATTGGCTGGCTTAATGCCTGAAAGTGAATTGATTAAGTTGAGCCGTTCAACTTTTTGCATGGATTGGATATCCGCTTTGCTTAAGTACATTTAAACAAAAAACATTAATTAAGAAGGTTTTGTTTAAAGCTCGAGTCGGATATTTTCATCTCCTTTTTGATAGGGTAGCCAGGTAATAATGAATTGAAGCATTTCATCGGTTGTCCTCATTCCTGCACCTCCAAATTCATATCGCTCTTTAATTTCTTGCGGTGGATCATAAGGATTGTTAGGGTTTTCAGTGGTATTATCAAACGATGCCTTCAAGTAGATAACACTCCCCTTAGGGATTTTTAACATCGTTGGAAAGGTGTAAAAGTACTGCCACCTAAAATCCCATTTTGGGATGTGAATCAATCGAATGGTATCACCCGCTGGATCAATTGCATATGCCTTAAAGCTTTTACCCAACAAGTGCATGTGGGGATTTACAGTGAGTATACTGATGTCCTGAGGAATTTCTAGTAACGATGTATGCGTGGTAATTTTATGAGGGGAAATCACCAAGGGGGGAATGATTTTACTTGCTCCATTGGTTCCCATCATGACCTCATTAATGGGTCTTTTTGGAGCAGAATCACTATAAAAGATATGTACTTTATTATGCGACCACTTTCCTTGTGGAATAGGTCCAAAGTGGATGTCGTCAGCTAATAAAATGGACTTAGGGTTGATAGTAAATCCACCAATTCCGTCTGGATAAATTTGACCAGTAGCTCCCGGCAAGTAGTTGACAGCTGAGTTGATTTGTTCGGGTCTTGATCCATCATCATTAGCTAACTTGAGTTCATTAAATTGTTTTAGATAGTCTTCTTCACCCATTTCAAGATTAAGCAATCGCTTCCCTTCAATTATTGATGTTTTTTTGGAGGTCTCATAATTTAGTAATCGACCATTCATGTGATGTACCAGATTATTTTTACCTGGTAAAAACTCCATTGCCCTGATATGTTTTTTTTCAGGCAGTTCGATAGGAAGAGTTGCAATATAGAAATGGTCCTTGCTATTCCCAGTTACATAAATGCTATCAAACCATATGGTCGTGTCAGGCTCTCTAATCGAACTTTTAATAGGGATATAGGTATGAAGAGGCAAGTCGAAAGAATCTCCCTCAGGTGCTCCTGCTTTTATCCATTGTTTTATGACTAATTTATCTCTTTCAGATAAGTATTTTTCACCTACAAAGTGACTGTAGTTACGATCAGCTGGCCATGGTGGCATGAGTCCGCTTTGT